>JAPPQG010000167.1 GCA_028816945.1 Alphaproteobacteria bacterium | reverse complement strand
TGGATGTTTTACAGCGCAATTTTTACCCCGACCATGAAGGGCAATTAGACGCCCAATTTGCCGATTATGTGCGGCGTGTGGAAGCCTATCTAGCCCCTTTGCCATTAGAAGTCATATTATCGAATGATATATTTGCGCAATTTCCACAAGGTATAAATGAGGCGCAAAAGGAGCAAAATGGGGAACAAGTGGGAAGCCAAAATGGGGGCAAATAATGGAAACCGAATTTAGCCGCATTGTGAAAGCCGCCAATGTGCCACCGCATGGCTTGCATGTCACAGAAACAGCCAATGTTGAGGAATGTCAGGCTTTGGCAGAGCGTTATATGATTGAGGCTGTAAAGCATTTTGAAGTGGCAGCTGATATTAGGCAATGGCGCAAGCAGGGGTTGCATGTCAAAGCATTGATAAAAGCAGATATAGTCCAAACCTGTATTGTAACATTGGAAGCAATGGAAAATAATATAGAGGAGCGGTTTGAGGTTTTTATGCTCCCTGAAAATATGCTCGCAAGCTATTTGACGAAAGCAAATAAAGCAAGCAAGGCGGATAAGGCAGGCAAGGCGGATAAGGCAGAGCTGATAGAGGATTTAGATATGCCCGATCTGCTTGTCGATGGCCGATGTGATATTGGCGAATTGGCCGCCCAGTATTTATCTTTGGCACTCGACCCCTATCCACGCAAACAAGGCGCGCAGTCTGCTTACCTAGACTCGATGACAGAGGATAATGACACGATAACAGAGGATAATAGGGAGCAGGCAGAAAGTGGCGCACAAGATAAAAGCCACCCCTTTGCTATGCTTGCTAAATTAAAGCGCAAATAGGCTGAATTGGCATAAGCTATTGAATAATAGATGCTTTTTTTCAAATTGATATAATTATGTCTTTTTTGCTATACTGCCCCCGCCTAAGCCGAAGTAAAGTAAGGCAAAATAAAGTAAGGCAAAGTGAAGTAGCCGAAATAAAGTAAGCCGAGATGAAGGCATGAGATAGGCGGCTTTGGTTTTAATTAGCAGTAAGGGTTGGTATTTGATAAGGCTAGCTGGACGCCCAAGCGATAATTGTGAGAGTCAAATATAAACTCGTCAAGCATAGATAATAAAGAGCGGAGAAAGCATTTGTTAGAACAGGTAACCATTGCGTTAGACGGTATGGGGGGGGACAAAGGGCCTGAGGTCATCCTTGCGGGTGCTGAGCTGGCATTATTACATAAGCCGCGCACAAATTTTCTCATTTATGGCGATGAGGCACAATTAAAGCCCATTTTGCATCGTTTGCCGGCGCTTGCAAAGGTCAGCACAATTCATCATTGCGATGTGTCAATCAGTATGGAAGCCAAGCCTAGCCAAGCCCTCAGACAGGGGCGCAAAGTAAGCAGCATGTGGCAGGCGATAGATGCTGTGCGTCAAGGCAAAGCGCAAGGAATTGTTTCAGCAGGCAATACGGGCGCACTTATGGCTATGTCAAAAATTATTCTCAAAACCCTGCCCGGCATTGAACGCCCTGCCATTGCCTGTTTTTGGCCGACCATAGGCGGCGAGGCTGTGGTGCTAGATGTGGGCGCAACCATCGGCGGTACAGCGCGCCAATATGTGCAATTTGCTGTTATGGGCGATGCCTATGCCCGCATTATTTTTGGCCTTGAAAATCCCCGCATTGGGATTCTCAATATAGGGGAAGAGGAAATGAAGGGGACGGATAATGTTAAAGAGGCGGCTGAATTATTAACCGAATCACCGCTTAATTTTACGGGCTTTGTCGAGGGTAATGGTATCGGGCAGGGGGCGGCCGATGTGATTGTGACAGATGGATTTACAGGCAATATCGCCTTAAAAACAGCCGAAGGCACGGCTATACAATTTGCCAGCTATTTGCGGCATGCCCTCAATAGTTCGCTTATGTCTAAAATTGGCTATTTATTAGCACGCCGCGCCTTCCAAGCCTTAAAAATGCGGATGGACCCGAATAATGCAAATGGTGGCATGTTTCTGGGCTTAAATGGGATTGTCGTCAAAAGCCATGGGGGCGCAAACCGCACGGGCATTGCCTCTGCCGTTGATTTAGCGGTTGAAATTGCCAGCGCCGGCATAGCAACCCGCATTGCTGATGAATTGGATATGGTGCTTGGCACACAAGCGACGACGCCTGAGAAAAAACTTGCCTCCACCGTTTAGCCATAATTTATATTTAATCTATTTAATTTGATTTACCCCGCGATTGCTTGACTATGCGCGAGAATCGGGTTTATAGATAGGCTAATTATGGCGGAAACAGCAATGGTCACGCGAGCAATTATTAAAGGCACAGGTATGTATTTGCCAGAAAAGGTTCTGACAAATGCAGATATGGCGCAGCTTGTCGATACAACACCTGAATGGATTTTCACCCGTACAGGCATTTTACAGCGTCATAAAGCGGCAGATGATGAGGTAACCTCAGACCTTGCCACAGCGGCGGCGCGCATGGCTCTTGAAAATGCCAATATGCGCGCCGATGAGATTGACATGATTATTGTTGCCACCAGCACGCCTGACCGCACCTTTCCGTCTACGGCAACTTATGTACAACAAAAACTTGGCATGACAAAAGGCGCCGCCTTTGATGTGCAGGCTGTGTGTTCGGGCTTTGTCTATGGATTGGGTGTGGCCGATAGTATGATTGGGCGTGGGCTTGCCAAAAACATATTATTGATTGGCGCAGAAACCATGACCCGTTTGCTAAATTGGCAAGACCGCACAACATGTATTTTATTTGGCGATGGGGCGGGCTGTGTTGTTTTGCAAGCCGCACAAGGCGATGGCACAGTGGCGGATACAGGCATTTTATCTACTTATTTGCAAAGCGATGGGCGCAAGGCAGAGCTGCTTTATGTTGATGGTGGCACTTCTTTTAACCAGCAAACAGGCTTTTTGGTTATGAATGGCAAGGAAGTTTTTCGCCATGCTGTGACTTATATTGCCGATGCTATTTTGCAAGTGCTTAATGAGACGGGCTTGCAAAGTGATGATATTGATTGGTTTATACCGCATCAGGCGAATCAACGCATTATTAGCGCGGTCGGCCAACGCATTGGGTTGGATGAGGAAAAAATTATTTTAACCGTCGGCCAACATGCCAATACATCAGCCGCCTCTATTCCGCTTGCTTTTTCTACGGCACTTGCCGATGGCCGTATAAAAAAGGGCGATTTGGTTATGTTTGAGGCAATGGGTGGCGGCTTGGCGTGGGGCGCAAGTCTCGCCCGTGTATAAGTAGCAATTTGCTTCTTGTATAGAATAAATCCCAATTTGGCCCGTCCATAAAACGCATAATTTAGACTGTCTATGTAGCCTGTCTATTGAGCCTATCTATTCAGTCTCTATAATACGCGATTAAAATGTATAATAGGCTAAAAATGGGATAATATACAAAAATATCATGTAGAAAAATATATCGAGATATATCGAGATATATCACCATATATCAGCATATAGGCAAAATACACGCAAATATCATGCCAATAACTTATAGTTTATGTTAAAATAAATTATTGTAGAGAATAAGTTTATGCTTACAATAGGGACAAATACGGAGCCGATATGAAAAGTAAAACATTAACACGCGCTGACTTAACCGCGGCTATCAATAAGGAAATTGGTTTGTCACGGACTGAGTCGTCAGCGATTGTCGAGGCGATTATTGATGAAATTGCCGACACACTCAGTAGGGGCGAGCCTGTGCGTCTGTCTTCTTTTGGGACATTTACGATACGCGATAAAAAAGAGCGTTTTGGGCGCAACCCTAAAACAGGTGAAGCGGCCCGCATTTCCCCGCGCCGTGTTTTAAGTTTTAAGGCTAGCCCTGTGTTGAAAGAGCTTGTCGATCGCGGCAATAAGGGCCAATAAAGGCTAATAGGGACTCATAAGGATTCGTCATAAAGTGGCTAAATCGGCGCAAGCTTTTAGAACAATTAGCGAAGCGGCTAAACAGTTGCAAGTAGCGCCCCATGTGTTGCGCTTTTGGGAGAGTAAATTCAAACAAATACGCCCCGTCAAGCGCGATAATGGCCGCCGCCTTTTCCGCCCAGAAGATATTGTGCTGATTAGCAATATTAAATATTTGCTCTATGAACGCGGCATGACCATTCGGGGGGTGCAAAAATTCTTACAGGAAAATGGGGTAGAAATTATCCGCTCTCCTGACTTTATCACAAGCGGGCAAATGCCGAATGAAAGCGCAGGCACAAGTGCAGGCCAAAGAGCGGACAAGGCGAATATAGATCCACAGGATCGCAAAAGCCTTGAATCGGCGCGTGATAGGCTTGTCAAAGCCCGCCAGTTTTTACCGCAATAATCACCTATTAAACAGGCAAGCAAACAAGCAAGCAAGCAAGTAAGCAAAAAACAAGCAGGCAAGTAAGCAAGCAAAAAACAAGCAGGCAAGCAAGTAGGTAAGCTAGTAAGCTACATAAGCCGCATTTAGTGTGGCTGAAATGGCGCGGTAGATAAAAAATGCAAGCCCAGCATGCCCGATAATTATAACGCACAGCAATAATAATTTGCAATAATATGACATGGAAAACGGGTTAATGCGTGCATTAACTATGTGGTGGTGGTTGAGGATTCGCGTTGCTAATATGAGTAATGAACATATTTTAGAAAATATTGAAAATGGTATTTTAACTGTCACTTTTAATCGACCAGAAAAATATAATGCGCTCACCCAGCAAATGGTTAAAAAATTTTCCGAATTAGTTATGCGATTTAGGGATGATGAGAAAGTGCGCGTTATGCTTATCAATGCGCGGGGCAAATATTATTCGGCGGGCGTGCATATTTCCAATAATATGACACCAGATATAAATAGTGGTATTGCGTTTCGTGATTGGAACCGCCGCGATGTCCATTTGCTGCTTGATGAAATTGAGGCGATTGAAAAACCTATTATTTCAGCAGCACAGGGGCCTTGTCTTGGCGGCGCACTTGAAATGGCATTATCTTGTGATTTTCGCCTTGCCTCAGAAAGTGCGGCTTATAGTTTGCCTGAAATCAATATCGGCATTTTGCCGGGCAATGGTGGCATTAGCCGTCTTGTGCGGCTTTGTGGTATTGCGCAAACTAAATGGCTTGTTATGGGGACGCAAACCATATCCGCCCAACATGCTTTGCAAGCAGGCCTTGTGCATGCTGTTTATGAGGATGATATATTTGTCGAGGCCTGCCATGAATTTGCTTCGCATTTAGTCTCTTTGCCTACCGAAGTAATTGGGCTTGCCAAATTAGCCATTGATTCAGTCTATGAATTAGACCGCGCCACAGCGCGCAATATAGAGCGGATTGTCAATACGCAATTATTCAACTCAGAAGAGCATAAAGAACTCGTGCAGAAATTCATTGACCGCAAAAAATAATAATTGCCTAGAAATGCCTAAATAATTATACCCAACAATATAGCATATATGAATATACTAATATAATATAATGTAATGTAATATGGCTAGAAACCATATAAACTCATAGCAAAGCGAATATGTAATCG
>JAPPQG010000068.1:5311-5575 GCA_028816945.1 Alphaproteobacteria bacterium | reverse complement strand
CACAGGAAGAACTTATAGATGTTAAAATTGCTCTTGAGTCTTTTGTAAAATTACCACCGCCTGAAAAATACGAAGAATTAAAAACAGCTGACTTTGATTCATACAGAATTCAGTTACCGGGCATGCTTTTGCAAAAGGCGCAATTACAAAATGCAAAATTAGCTGGAGCAAATTTAAGAGGTGCTAATTTGAGTGATGCTGATTTAAGCGGTGCTGATTTGAAAGATGCTATTTTGGATGATACTGTTTTCAATAATACTATTT
>JAPPQG010000068.1:0-5301 GCA_028816945.1 Alphaproteobacteria bacterium | reverse complement strand
ACGCAATTAGAGAAGATATTATATGATAAGGGTAAGCCCCCTAAAAATTTGCCTGACGGTCTTCACAGACCTCGGAGCCGTGCTCGCGTACTAATAGGGGGAAATACCTATCAATTCGTTTATGATGACGATGAATAGAATAATCCCCCACCTAATCCCGCACCCCCCCTCTAACTAATATCATGCCTTTATATTATGGCCGAGGTGGGCGGTTAGGGTTTCGAGAATTTCGCTTGCTGATTGGGGAATGACTGTACCAGGGGGGAAAATGGCCTTTACGCCAACGGCATGCAGGGCGTCAAAATCTTGCGGGGGAATGACGCCACCAACAATCATCATAATGTTTTCGGCGCCTTGCGCTTTGAGTGCCTCGCGTAATTGGGGAATGAGGGTTAGATGACCTGCGGCAAGCGAACTGACCCCAATAACATGGGCGGCCGCTTTGGCTGCCGATTGTGCCGCTTCCTCTGGCGTTTGGAAAAGCGGGCCTGTGATAACTTCAAAGCCTAAATCCGCATAGGCGGTGGCAACCACTTTTTGCCCGCGGTCGTGGCCGTCTTGCCCGATTTTGGCGATATAAATGCAGGGCGCGCGCCCTTCACGCTCGTTAAACCGCGCCACCATATCTTGCACTAACACAATATCTTGCGCGTCTGTGCCGAGCTCTTTTTGATAAACACCCGCTATGGTTTCAGGGCGGGCTTTGTGGCGTTGCCATGCTTTTTCTAGGGCGAGTGAAATCTCCCCAACACTTGCACGCGCCCGCGCCGCCTCTATGGCAAGGGCTAATAAATTGCCTGTGTTTGTTTGTGCCGCATGGGTGAGCGCATGCAAGGCGGACTCAACATCTTGCGGGTTGCGTTCAGCGCGCAATTTTTCTAGCCGTGCAATTTGCGCTTGGCGCACGCCGCGATTATCCACTTTGCGTACATCTATGCTTTCATCAATAGGCGTTTGTGCGGTTGGGCGATATTTATTCACGCCTAGCACGGTTTGGCGGCCACTATCAATGCGCGCTTGGGTATGGGCGGCGGCTGTCTCAATGCGCATTTTGGGCATGTTTTTCTCAATCGCCGCGGCCATACCGCCCAATTTTTCCACTTCTTGGATATGCTCTAATGCCCGCGCGGCAAGGTCATGGGTGAGCCGTTCAAGGAAATAGCTGCCGCCCCATGGGTCAATGACATTATTTGTGCCACTTTCCATTTGCAATAAAATTTGCGTATTGCGGGCGATGCGGGCGGAAAAATCGGTTGGCAAAGCAAGGGCTTCATCAAAACTATTTGTGTGGAGCGATTGGGTGTGACCCTGTGTGGCGGCCATCGCCTCTATACAGGTGCGCATGATATTATTGTGAATATCTTGTGCGGTGAGACTCCAGCCCGAAGTTTGGCAATGCGTCCGCAAGGCAAGCGATTTTGGGTCTTGCGCGCCAAGTGCCTGCATAAGTTGCGCCCATAGCAAGCGGGCGGCGCGCAATTTGGCAATTTCCATGAAAAAATCCATGCTAATGCCCCAAAAAAATGAAAGGCGCGGGGCGAAATCGTCAATTTTCAATCCCGCGTCCAAGCCCGCGCGCACATATTCTATCCCGTCTGCCAATGTATAGCCTAGTTCAAGGTCAGCCGTCGCACCTGCTTCTTGCATGTGATAGCCAGAAATAGAAATCGAATTAAATTTCGGCATATTGGCGGCCGTAAAGGCAAAAATATCCGACACAATCCGCATGGATGGTTTGGGCGGGTAGATATAAGTATTACGCACCATAAATTCTTTCAAAATGTCATTTTGAATTGTGCCTGCAAGTTTTTTAACAGGCACGCCCTGTTCCTCTGCGGCAACAATATAAAGGGCTAGAATAGGCAAGACCGCCCCATTCATCGTCATCGAGACGCTCATTTCATCAAGGGGAATGCCGTCAAATAATATCCGCATGTCATAAATGGAATCAATCGCCACCCCCGCCATGCCAACATCGCCCGCCACACGTGGATGGTCGCTGTCATAGCCGCGATGGGTGGCTAAATCAAAAGCAACAGAAAGCCCTTTTTGTCCCGCTTTCAAATTGCGGCGGTAAAAGGCGTTTGAATCTTCGGCTGTGGAAAAGCCTGCATATTGGCGGATTGTCCATGCCCTGTGCGCATACATGGCGGCATAAGGCCCGCGAATATAAGGCGGTTGGCCGGGGTAATTATCCAAATAGGGCAAGCCCGCCCTATCTGCTGCCGTATAAAGCGGTTTAATATCTAGCCCTTCGGGCGTTTGATAAGTGATAGTTGTTTGCGTTTTCGCCTGTGCTTCAGACGAGTCTGTTTTCTTGTGTGCTACAAAATCGCGCGTTGCAAAATCGGGAATTTGGCTTGCTTTATTCATTGCCTACTCCCTGCTTATTATCGCCAAGCCCCAGTACCACATGCGCTTGTTTAAGCAGGGCAAGCGCATCACACATTGGAAAAATATAATTATCAATATGATTATCTATATCGGCAAGTTTCTTTTGCCCCGTTAGCCAAATGGGATTTGCGCCTGCTTTGCGTAAGGCTTGCGCGAGGTCAGCCGCATAGGTTTGATAAGCTTCATCTGTGCCGCATAACACAGCAAATTGTGTGTTGGCATGGGCGAACTCTTTCACAATGGCCGATATATCTGTGCCGCCTGCGCTCATACTGCTATCTATGCCGCCCGCGGCGAATAAATCGACAGCAAAATGGGCGCGTGGTAAAAAGCGCGCCTGTTTGCCAATCGTGGCAAGAAAAACTTTCGGCCGAGTCGGCGCGGCTTGCGCTGTCAGGCGCAAAACTTCAAAATCACGGGCAGGGCGCGCCTCTGCCAATGCGCCCGCCCCATATATTGGGCGGGGTTGTAAAACGGCTTCGGCTAGATTGGGGAATGCGCTAACCCCTAAAATCGGTTTTTCCCGCGTGGCAATAGCTGTTTTGTGTTTGTCTGCAAGGGTGGCAATATGGTCGGTAATAAATCCGCTTTCTAGTGCCTTATCCATGCCGCCCTTTGTTTCAATTTGCTGAAATAGATCCCATGCGGCGTGGCAAAAATCTTGCGTTTTTTGTTCGACATACCAACTGCCCCCTGCGGCATCTATCACGCGGCCAATATGGCTTTCCTCTTGCAAAATAAGTTGCGTATTGCGGGCAAGGCGGCGGGCGAGCGCATTATCTTGTTCTGCTACAATCGTGCTAGGCGGCGTTGTGATAATGTTTGCCCCGCCAATGCCTGCCGCACAGGTTGCAATGGTTGCCCGCAATATATTAACCCATGGGTCAGCGGTGGAAAAGCCACGCATTGATCCTTCGGCATGGAGTTGCGGGGGAATGGCAGGGCAATGACAGGCAGTGGCAATTTGATTCCATAAAGTGCGGGCGGCGCGCAATTTAGCGATTGTGGCGAAAAAATCTGTATCGGCCGCAAGGGTCAATGTGATATGGGGCAGGGCGTCAGCCGGCGGCA
This sequence comes from Alphaproteobacteria bacterium, assembly GCA_028816945.1. GTDB lineage: Bacteria > Pseudomonadota > Alphaproteobacteria > RS24 > RS24 > JAPPQG01. Next base: position 1,836 of record JAPPQG010000068.1, on the reverse strand, counting down.
ATCCTGCTTGCTCTAATAGGCGCATATAAAAAACCAATGTTGCAAGCATGCATGCAAGTTCTGTGACCTCATCTGCGCCGGCATTGTGATAGGGCAGACTAGATATTGTCATAAAGCGCAAATTGGGGTTGGCTTTGCGGGCATCGAGCAAGGCCTGCCAATGTTCTATCATGGCTATTGCCTCTATCATGTCCTGTGTTGCGTCATGTGTTGTGTCATGCATTGCACCATATGTTGCAACTGTGCCAAGCGGGTCATAGTCAAAACAAATAGTCGCTGTTTTTTCTTGTCCCTGTGCTTTGGCAAGTTCATGTGTTTTAGTTAATATATCTAACACAGGTTTTACGGCGTCTATGCCATAGAGGCTGGGGCGCAAAAGTAGATAGGCGGCTTGTGGTAATATGTGCTTGCAAAGGGGCGTTAGCAGTTTCTCTAAATCACTTGCCGTCGCGAGTGCCGTTTTGTCAGGCACAGTTAAATCAAGCAGAATCGCGGTTGCGCCATTTTGTAAATCGGTTGCTATATCCGCCTCTATATCGGCTGGTTGCATGGCCTGTGAGGGTAGTGAATAGCGGGCGGGTTGAATATGGCTTGCAATATGCCAAACAGGCGCGGGGTCTTGGCTGGCTTTGCTTTTAATTCTGCTAGCAACTGAATCTGTGCCACGCGTAAAGGGTGCATAGCCCGGCTGGGCGGCAGGGTCATTTCCTGTTGGTGCATTTGTTTCTGTATAAAGCACTTTGTCCGCAAGTGCTTTATTTTGTAGCACTTTATCTAGGGCGGCGCGCCATTCAGCCTCACTCGCTGCTGGGAAATGCGTATGCTGGAAATGTTTGTCAAATGCTATCATGCGCTCTTGCTATATTATATTTATGTCATATATGTTATCGTCACAACTAGATATGTGCTATATGTCGTGCTATCTAATAGTTTATAACATAAATATGAAAGTTCAAACTCATTAGGAAGGTCAAAATATGGATATTAAAGGTAAAACAGCCATTGTCACAGGCGGTGCCTCTGGTCTAGGCGAAGGCGCAGTGCGGCGGCTTTCATCATTGGGCGCGCAAATTGCTATTTTTGATATGAATCAAACGCGCGGGGCAGAAATAGAAAAAGAATTGGGCGACAAGGTGCGTTATTTTTCTGTTGATGTCACAGATGAAAATTCTGTTCAAACGGCAATCAATGCAACGATGGAGGCTTTTGGTGCCATTCATATTCTATGCAATTTTGCGGGCATTATCCAACCCACAAAAACATTGACAAAAACGGGGCCGATTGAACTCGATCAATTTGTCAAAACTGTTAATGTCAATCTGATTGGCACATTTAATGTTTTGCGACTTGCGGCTTATGAAATGGCAAAGCATGAACCGGTCACAGAGTGCGGTTGCCGCGGGGTTATCATCAATACATCTTCCATTGCAGCCTATGAGGGACAGGTCGGCCAAGCCGCATATAGTGCATCAAAAGGTGGCATTTTGGGTATGACTTTGCCGATAGCCCGTGACCTTGAACGAAACGGCATAAGGGTTAATGCGCTTGTGCCGGGCATTATTCATACGCCTATGTTTGATTCACTAGGTGAGGATGTCTATGACTCCCTGTCTAAAACTGTGCTTTTCCCCAAGCGTTTGGGACGGCCTGACGAAGTCGCCCATTTAGTGCAATTTCTCATTGAAAATGATTACATAAATGGCGAAGCCGTGCGCCTAGACGGTGGCATCCGTATGCAACCCCGCTAAACTGTAATTAACAAATATCTGCAAGACTAGTTAGGGCTGGCAGAGAGGAAGGGATTCGAACCCTCGATGCGCTATGAACGCATACTCC
>JAPPQG010000119.1 GCA_028816945.1 Alphaproteobacteria bacterium | reverse complement strand
ACCGCCTAAAACGGAGCAAGCTGATGAAACTAAATGAACTTAAAGGCAATCAAAAGGCACGCAAAGCACGCGTGCGGGTTGGGCGTGGTGTTGCCTCAGGCAAAGGCAAAACAGCAGGGCGCGGCGCAAAAGGGCAGAAATCGCGTTCAGGTGTTGCCTTGAAAGGTTTTGAAGGCGGGCAAATGCCGATTCATATGCGCTTGCCGAAACGCGGCTTTAATAAGCCCAATCGCCGCAAACTAAATGGCGTTAATCTTGGCCGTTTGCAACAAGCCATTGATACGGGGCGGTTAGATGAAAAATCTGTTGTCAATGCGGCGGCTTTGAAAGCGGCGGGCATTATTCGCCGTGAATTAGACGGTGTGCGGATACTTGGCACGGGGGAATTGAAAACAAAATTGGATTTTGAAGTAGCAGGCGCATCGGCTTCGGCAAAAGCAATGATTGAAAAATGTGGCGGCAAACTTACTCTTTTATCTCCTAAACCAACCGAGACGCCTAAACAAAGCGAAAAAGCAGAGGCACAAGAGGCAGAAGTAAAAGAGGCGGAAGCACAAGAGGCAGAAATAAAAGAGGCCGAAGTAAAAGAGGCGCAAGAGTCGGAAACGCAAAAGCTGCAAGATACCGCGCAAAACACAGGCGCACAAGATACAGGCACAAAAGAGTCACAAGACACCGCACAAGATACAGGCACGCCTGCTAAACCAACCGAATAATGAACGAGCAATATAAGCGACTATAAAATGGTATCAGCAGCCGAGCAATTAGCAGCAAATATGAATCTGTCTGCCTTTAAGGGGGCGACTGAGCTTAAACAGCGCATCTGGTTTACATTGGGTGCTTTGCTGATTTATCGACTTGGCACTTATATCCCCTTGCCGGGGATTGATCCCGTTGCTGTTAATGCGCTATTTCAGCAAAACCAAAGCGGTATTATTGGCATGTTTAATATGTTTGCCGGCGGGGCGGTTGGCCGTATGGCTATTTTTGCCTTAAATATCATGCCCTATATTACGGCCTCTATTATTATTCAGCTTTTAACAGCTGCTGTGCCGCATCTTGCGCAATTAAAAAAAGAGGGCGGCGAACAAGGGCGCAAGCAAATCAACCAATATACGCGTTATGGCACAGTGCTATTAGCGGCCATGCAGGGCTATGGCATTGCCATAGGGCTTGAACGCGCTGAGGGGATTGTTATTGACCCCGGCTTATTTTTCCAGCTCAGCACAGTGATTACACTCGTCGGTGGGACAATTTTCCTTATGTGGCTTGGCGAACAAATTACCGCCCGCGGTGTCGGCAATGGCATTTCGCTGATTATTTTTGCTGGCATTGTTGCCGAATTGCCAAGCGCATTGGTTAGCACATTAGAACTTGGCAGACAGGGTGCTTTATCTAGCCTCGTTATTTTATTGCTTCTTATTATGGTGGTTATTGTCATTGCCTTTATCGTATTTATGGAGCGCGCCCAACGCCGCTTAAATGTACAATATCCTAAACGCCAAATCGGCAATAAAATGACGGGTGGAGAGAGTTCGCATTTACCACTTAAACTGAATGTATCGGGCGTTATCCCGCCCATTTTTGCTTCGTCTTTATTATTATTGCCCGTCACAGTTGCTAATTTTTCAACCGAGCAAAGCCCAACTTGGCTTGGCGGGATTATTGCTATGTTAGGGCAGGGACAGCCGCTTTATATGGCGCTTTATGCGGCACTGATTATTTTCTTTTGCTTTTTTTATACATCGATTGTCTTTAACCCCGAAGATACGGCAAATAATCTTAAACAAGCGGGCGGTTTTATACCGGGCATTCGCCCGGGCGCGCGCACGGCCGAATATCTCGACCGTATTTTAACCCGCTTAACAGTTGTTGGCGCGCTTTATCTAACCCTTGTCTGCCTGCTGCCCGAATTTCTCATCCGCCGCTATAATGTGCCATTTTATTTTGGTGGCACATCTGTGCTGATTGTCGTTAGCGTCACAATGGATACAGTCAGCCAAATACAAGGCTATCTATTCGCCCATCAATATGAAGGCTTGATTAAAAAATCTAAACTTGGGGGCAGAGTAAGGTGAGATTGGTTTTTCTTGGTCTGCCCGGTGCTGGCAAAGGCACACAAGCGCAAACCCTTGCGCGCACGCATAATTTGTCGCAATTATCGACAGGCGATATGTTGCGGGCGGCAGTGGCCGCCGATACGGAAATTGGCCGCCAAGTCAAAGATATTATGGCACAAGGCGATTTAGTGCCAGATAGGCTTGTCATAGATATTATTGGCGAACATATGAGCGCGCCCGCCTGTGCGAAAGGCTTTATTTTAGACGGCTTCCCCCGCAATGTGGCGCAGGCCGAAGCTTTGGATAAAATGTTAGAGGAAAAAAACATAAAACTAGATGCCGTCTTGGAATTAGTGGTCGATACAGCTATTTTGGGCGACCGTATCAATAGCCGTATTGCCGCCCAGCCCAATTCTGCCCGCTTGGATGATACAGAAACAACCCTCATGCAACGGGTTAAAGTCTATGAGGAGCAAACGGCACAGGTTGCGACTTATTATGAGGCAAAAGGTCTGCTCAAACGGGTTGATGGGATGCAGGATATTGATACTGTGACCCAGCAAATAAAGGCTGTTTTAGGGGTATAGGCTATGGAAAAGATTATAGAAAATCGCTTGACGCAGGCTTGCGAATGCTTATATAATGCGCGCCCGATTATAGGGCGAGGTATGGGTTGGCGTGGTTTATGGCTATTTGGGGGAAAATGGCTTATTTTTCATAGAGTTAGCGGTTTTGGCCGCATGTGGCAAAATAGGAGAAATATGTGGCTCGTATTGCAGGTGTAAATATCCCAACGGCGAAACGCGTTGCGGTTGCATTGACTTACATACATGGCATTGGCGCAACCAAAGCCCAAGAAATCTGCGACAAAATAGGCATTAAGCCTGCTTGTCGTGTGAGTGATTTGCTAGATGCAGAAATTATCAAAATCCGTGAGGCGATTGATAGTGATGAATATCTTGTCGAAGGCGACTTACGGCGGGAAGTGGCGATGAATAAAAAGCGTTTGCTTGATTTGGGCTGTTATCGGGGCTTGCGCCACCGCCGCAATTTGCCTGTGCGCGGCCAACGCACGCATACAAATGCCCGCACCCGTAGAGGGCGCGCGCGGGCGATTGCAGGTAAGAAAAAATAAATAGGAGTTATAGAATTAAATGGTTACAGATAAGACACGTCTGCGCCGCCGTGAGCGCAAAAATATAACTTCCGGTGTGGCGCATATCAATTCGACTTTCAATAATACGATGATTACCATTGCTGATGCGCAAGGCAATGCAATTGCTTGGTGTTCGGCTGGTGCTATGGGCTTTAAGGGGTCGCGTAAATCAACCCCCTATGCGGCGCAAGTTGCCGCTGAGGAAGCAGGTAGAAAAGCCAGCGAACATGGTATGAAAACATTGGAAGTCACCGTTAAAGGCCCGGGTTCAGGTCGTGAGTCAGCGTTGCGTGCTCTTCAGGCAGTTGGATTTACTATTACGAGCATACGTGATGTAACCCCCATTCCCCATAATGGCTGCCGCCCACCAAAACGCCGCCGTGTTTAAGCTGCGTATGACATATTTCCATAAGAGGTGCAGTTGTGATACAAAATAATTGGCAAGAACTTATCAAGCCCAACAAATTAGATATTATTTCAGGCCATGATGCAAAACGCCAAGCGCGCATTGTCATTGAGCCATTAGAACGCGGTTTTGGCTTAACGCTTGGCAATGCCATGCGCCGCATTTTATTGTCTTCCATTCAAGGCGCGGCTGTGACAGCTGTGCAGATTGATGGCGTGTTGCATGAATTTTCATCTATCTCGGGCGTGCGGGAAGATATTACAGATATTGTCTTAAACATTAAACAAATTGCTTTGATTATGCATACAAATGAGCGCAAACGCTTGATTTTACGCAAACAAGGGCCGGGCGTGATAACTGCGGGCGATATTGAGGAAATTGCCGATGTTGATATTCTAAACCCCGACCTTGTCCTATGCACATTAGATGAAGGGGCAGAAGTGCATTTTGAATTTACTGTGGGGACAGGCAAAGGCTATGTGCCAGCCGACCACAATCGCCCCGAAGATGCGCCAATCGGTCTCATTCCCGTCGATAGTCTGTATAGTCCCATACGCCGTGTGTCTTATAATGTTGAAAATACCCGTGAAGGCCAAGTGCTTGATTATGATAAATTGATAATGGATATTGAAACAGACGGCACAGTCGTGCCAGAAGATGCGCTTGCTTTGGCGGCGCGGATTTTGCAAGACCAGTTGCAAACCTTTATCAATTTTGATGAACCCGAACCCGTTGCCAAAGAGCCATCAGCGGTCGAGGAAATTGGTTTTAGTGCTGCCCTTTTGAAAAAAGTCGATGAGTTGGAATTATCTGTTCGCTCAGCAAATTGCCTAAAAAATGATAATATTGTTTATATTGGCGATTTGATACAGAAAACGGAAGCAGAAATGCTCCGCACGCCAAATTTTGGGCGCAAATCGCTGAATGAAATTAAAGAAGTATTGGCTGAAATGAGCCTGCATCTTGGTATGGAAATGCCAAATTGGCCGCCTGAAAACATTGAAGAACTTGCTAAACGTTTTGAGGAAAATTATTAAGCCCTTGCCGAAATATGTCACTTTGAGGAGAGTCTTATGCGTCACGCAAAAACAGGTCGCAAATTAAACCGCACCCAAAGCCACCGTAAAGCCATGCTAGGCAATCTTGCGGTTGCGCTTATCAAACATGAGCAAATTAAAACGACTTTGCCAAAGGCCAAAGCGTTGCGCCCATTTGTTGAAAAATTGATAACGCTTGGCAAGAGGGGCGATTTGCATGCCCGCCGTCAGGCTTATGCAAAATTGCCAGACCGTAAATGGGCGGCTAAAATTTTTGATACACTTGCCCCCCGTTATGCGGAACGGCAGGGGGGATATACGCGTGTTCTCAAAGCAGGCTTGCGTTATGGCGATAATGCGCCTATGGCTGTGATTGAATTTATTGACCGCGATATAGAGGCGCTCGGCCAAGATTCAGGCCCTATTGTGCTTGATGATGACGAAAATGAAGCGGTTGTAAAATAGGCTTGTAATCAAATAGGCTTGTGTGCAAAATAAAATTGTGATGAATGCCTGCCTGCGACAATATAAAAAATTTTTAGGTAAGCAATTTTTTGCTTATTCTCTATTGGCTTATCTATTTATAGGGGCGTTTGTTGCATCAATTTTATTAACCCAATCCGCATTAGCCCAAATCCCACAAAGCAAAAATGAGATACAGGCAAGTTTTGCGCCTGTTGTTGCCAAAGTTGCACCCGCCGTTGTCAATGTCTATGCCAAACGTTTAGTAAAAGCCCGCCGTTCTCCTTTATTTGATGACCCATTTTTTGGTGAATTTTTTGGGCGCAATTTTGACGGCCGCGAACGGGTGCAAAATTCGCTTGGCTCAGGTGTGATTATCAGCCCCGATGGCATTGTGGTGACGAATAATCATTTGATTCGTGGCAGTGCCGAATTAACAGTCGTTTTAGCCGATAGGCGGGAGTTTAAGGCAGATATATTATTGGCCGATGAGCGCACAGATCTTGCCGTTTTACAAATTAAGGCGGATGATGATATGCGTTTTGCGGCTCTCGAATATCACAATTCGGACGCTGTGGCGGTTGGCGATTTAGTGTTGGCGATTGGCAATCCTTTTGGCATTGGGCAGACTGTGACGAGCGGGATTGTCTCTGCATTGGCACGCACACAAGTTGGCGTGTCTGATTTTCAATCTTTTATTCAAACAGATGCGGCTATCAATCCGGGCAATTCGGGCGGTGCGTTGGTGACTATGGATGGTCGCTTGCTTGGCATTAATACAGTCATTTATACGCGTTCAGGTGGCTCACTTGGGATTGGCTTTGCGATACCGTCTAATATGGTGCAGCAAGTTGTGCGTGCTACTTTGTCGGACGGCAAAATTATTCGCCCATGGCTTGGCGCGCAGTTACAAAATGTATCACAATCGCTTGCCGATACGGTCGGCTTGCCGCGCCCTATTGGCGCGCTAATATTAGCCATGCACCCACAAAGCCCATTGCAGGCGGCGGGGCTTATGGCGGGTGATGTTATTATTGCGATTGCTGGCCGTGATATAAATACGCCCGAAGAATTGCGCTATCGCCTAGCGGTGCAGGAAATAGGCGGCCGTGTTGGGCTTGTTTATTTGCGCGACGGCACGCGCTATGAAAGCGATATTGCGCTTATTGTTGCACCTGAAACCCCGCCCCGCAACCAAACATGGCTGAGCGGCAATCACCCCCTTAATGGGCTTGAAATTGCCAATATCAATCCCGCCGTCGAGGAGGAATTGGGCGCGCATGACCTTAAAACGGGTGTTATTGTGGTTGGCATTAAGCCTAGCCAAACGGCTAATCGTGCAAGGTTGCGGGTTGGCGATATTGTGCAAACAATAAATGGTAAAACTGTTAAAAAAGTTGCCGATGTCCAACAAGCCCTTACAGAGTCACCGGCGCGTTGGCAGATTGAATATCGCCGCGGCAAACGGCTTATCCGTAGCACGATTCGCTAATGAACTTGTGCGCTAATGAAAATGAGCGAACAAAATGAGCCGTGTTCAACATATTGAAGTAAAAGCCGACCAAGCGGGGATACGGCTCGACCGTTGGTTCAAAACGCATTTCCCGCATATTCAACACGGGCGATTGGAACAATTACTCCGCAAAGGGCAAATCCGTGTCGATGGGTGTCGGGCGAAAGCCAATATACGCCTGACAAGCGGGCAGACAATCCGTGTCCCACCCCTAGCCGATAGCCCGCCCGCCAAGCGCAAAAAAACCCTCTATGCGCCGCCGCAGTTGCGCCAAGAGATTCTAAACAATATATTGTATAAGGACGCGCATATTTTAGCCTTGAATAAGCCCGCCGGGCTTGCCGTACAGGGGGGCAGTAAAACGCCCATGCATTTAGACGGCTTGCTTGATTTATTGACATTTGATGCAGATGAACGCCCGCGCCTCGTTCATCGGCTTGACCGTGATACATCGGGCGTGATGGTGCTTGCCCGCACAAGGCAGGCGGCAGTTTTTCTCACCAAAGCTTTTGCGGCGCGCAAAATACGCAAAATTTATTGGGGCTTAACATTAGGCGTGCCGCGCCCCGCACAAGGCGATATTGACCTTAAACTGATTAAACAGCGCACAGAAAACGGCCAACGCATGCGCCCCGCCAATGCGGGCGAAGAGGGCGGCTTGCGTGCCATTACCCGCTTTTATGTTATGGCGCGGGCGGGCAAGCAATTTGCTTGGACGGCTTTTATGCCATTGACAGGGCGCACGCACCAGATACGCGCCCATGCGCTTGCCATAGGTCATCCACTTATTGGCGATGAAAAATATGTTTTGCCAAACAGCGCGCCCTATGGTGAATTGCCAAAAAAATTGCATTTGCATGCCTATGCGTTGGTATTGCCGCATCCAGCAGATACGGGCAAGTCTTTATCACTGCAAGCCCCCTTAACAGGGCATATGGCGCATAGTTGGGAATTGCTTGGCTTTGATATAGATGATATAGAAACAGACCCATTCCCGCCCGATGATGATGAAAGAGCGTGACAATAAAAGCGCATGATAATAAAATAGTGTGACGATAAGAGCATGACAATAAGAGCATGACAATAAAAGAACATAACAATAAAAGAGCGTGACAATAAATGATAAAACATTTTGAAAAAATAGAAATTGCTAGCACAGAAAATGGCTTTGCAATTATGCTAGACGGGCAAGCCCTGAAAACGCAAGCCCAGACGGTAATTCATGTGCCAACTAAAAAAATGGCGGAGACATTAGTGCAAGAATGGGAAAAGGCGAAACAAGATAATATGCAGGAAAATATAATTGGCGCATTCGACACACAAGAAATTGACATACAGGCTTTTGATACGCAAGCCTTTGACGCAAAAACTTTGCCCTTAACCCGCATTGTCAGTGGTGCATTTGATTTATCCGCGCATGAGATAGATAAACAGGCGGCGCGGTTTGTGGATTATGGCAATCATGATATTTTATGCTATCGGGCAACGCACCCTGATATGCTTGTCGAGCGACAAAGTGAAGAATGGGACCCGATGATAGAGTGGTGCGCGCAAACCTTTGACATTTCTTTTCAGCAAACAACAAAATTGAAGCCCATCGACCAACCGCCCGAAACATTAGAAAAATTGCGCGCTCTTTATATGGATAATCCTAATATAGGGCAGGGCGCTACGGACAATCCCGCCCCGCATTTATGGCAAAATGGATTAAGCCGCTTTGCGACCCTTTCTAATTCGGCCATATTGGCTTTGGCCGTTGCGGCGGGGCAGTTGGATGTTGAAACAGCCTATGAGCTTAGTTTTTTGGATGAATTATTCCAAATTGAACAATGGGGCGTAGATGAGGACGCCCTACGGCGGCTAACCATATTAAAGCAAGAAATGGCCTTATTGGTCGATTATTTCTCACTTTTGACTAGCGAATAAGCGTTAAACATTCTAAAACCTACATGATATATGCGTAATATAATTTTCGGTATAAGGTTAAACAAAGCGTTAAACAAAGGGTCAAATTAAGGGTGGTAAGGGATGTATAAGATTCTCGATGAACTTGCAAAACGCCGTGAAAAAGCACGGCTTGGTGGCGGGCAAGAGCGGATTGACGCCCAACATAAGCGCGGCAAATTAACAGCGCGTGAGCGCATTGACCTATTATTAGATGCCGACTCATTTGAAGAATATGATATGTTCGTTGAGCATGATTGCAACGAATTCGGCATGGGCGATAAAAAAATCCCCGGCGATGGGGTGGTAACAGGATGGGGGACAGTCAATGGTCGCCCAATTTATATTTTTGCCAAAGATTTTACAGTCTTTGGCGGTTCATTATCAAAAGCGCATTCTAAAAAAATAAATAAAGTGCAAGACATGGCCTTGCGTAATGGTGTGCCAATTATCGGCATTTTAGATGCGGGCGGGGCGCGCATTCAAGAAGGGGTCGATGCGCTTGGCGGCTATGCAGAAGTATTTCAGCGCAATGTGCTTGCCTCTGGTGTCATCCCCCAAATTACAATAATTATGGGCCCTTGTGCGGGTGGCGATGTTTATTCTCCTGCTTTAACTGATTTTATTTTTATGGTGCGCGGCACTTCTTATATGTTTGTGACAGGGCCGGATGTTGTTAAAACTGTGACCAATGAGGAAGTGACAGCTGAGATTTTAGGTGGCGCGAAAGTGCATACGACTAAATCTTCTGTCGCAGATGGGGCATATGATAATGATGTAGAGGCTTTAACGGATTTGCGCCGCTTGATTGATTTTTTACCGCTCTCAAATAAAGCAGGCGTGCCTGTGCGCAAAAGCCATGACGCGCCTACTCGTATGGAAATGTCGCTTGACACACTTGTGCCGCAAAACCCAAACCTGCCCTATGATATAAAAGAGGCTATTTATAAAGTTGCCGATGAGGGCGAGTTCTTTGAAATTCAAAAAGATTTTGCGGGCAATATTGTAGTCGGCTTTGGCCGTATGGAAGGGCGCACAGTTGGCTTTGTTGCCAACCAGCCAATGGTGCTAGCCGGCGTGCTAGATAGTGATTCCAGCCGCAAGGCGGCGCGCTTTATCCGTTTTTGTGATTGTTTTGATATTCCCATTATTACTTTTGTTGATGTGCCGGGCTTTTTACCCGGCACAGCGCAAGAATATGGCGGCTTGATTAAGCATGGCGCAAAATTATTATTTGCTTATGCCGAAGCCACTGTGCCAAAAATTACCATTATCACACGCAAGGCCTATGGCGGGGCGTATGATGTGATGGCGTCTAAACATTTGCGCGGGGATGTTAATTATGCATGGCCGACTGCTGAAATTGCCGTTATGGGAGCGAAAGGGGCGGTGGAAATTATTTTCCGCCAATCCGCAGGCAATGAAAAAGAAATTGAAAAGCAAACCAAAAAATATGAGGCGCGCTTTTTGAATCCCTTTGTTGCGGCTGAGCGTGGCTATATTGATGATGTTATCCAGCCGCATAATACACGCGCCCGCATCACGCGTGCCTTAACCATTTTGCGTGGCAAACAATTAGAAAACCCTTGGAAGAAACACGATAATATCCCACTTTAAGCGAAACGCATTCACCATTCGAAATTATTACATGTTTAGAAAAATTCTCATTGCCAATCGCGGCGAAATTGCCTGTCGTATTATCCGCACCGCCCGGGCGATGAATATTCAAACAGTGGCTGTTTATTCTGACGCTGACCTCAATGCTTTACATGTGCAACAAGCCGATGAAGCCGTCTATATTGGCCCTGCCCCTGCCGCAGAAAGCTATCTTGTGATGGATAATATATTAGAGGCAATTCGCAAAACAGGCGCCGAAGCCGTCCATCCCGGCTATGGGTTTTTAAGCGAAAATAAAAAATTCGCTGAAATGCTTGAAAAAGAATCAGTCGTCTTTATTGGCCCCCCCGCAACTGCCATTGAAAGCATGGGCGATAAAATCACTTCCAAAAAATTAGCCAAGCAGGCGGGCGTCTCTGTCATCCCCGGCCATATTGGCTTGATTGAAAATGCTGATGAAGCGGTGAAAATTGCTAATGAAATCGGCTATCCCGTTATGCTGAAAGCTTCGGCAGGCGGTGGTGGCAAAGGCATGCGGCTTGCCTATAATGATGTGGAAGCGCGTGAAGGTTTCCAATCCTCTAAAAATGAAGCGGCGAATAGTTTTGGCGATGACCGCATTTTTATTGAAAAATTTATTACCCAGCCGCGCCATATTGAAATACAATTACTTGGTGACCAGCATGGCAATATGGTCTATCTCGCTGAGCGCGAATGTTCTATCCAACGGCGCAATCAAAAAGTCATTGAGGAAGCACCTAGCCCGTTTATTGATGAAAAAACCCGCCAAATTATGGGCGAACAAGCCATTGCCCTTGCGCAGGCGGTTCATTATCATTCGGCTGGCACGGTGGAATTTGTTGTTGATGGCGATAAAAATTTCTATTTCCTTGAAATGAATACACGTTTGCAGGTGGAGCATCCCGTCACAGAACTTATTACAGGCATTGATTTAGTCGAGCAGATGATAAACATTGCCGCCGGCGGAAAACTAACCCTAAAACAAAAAGACATAAAAATATCAGGCTGGGCGATTGAAAGTCGCATTTATGCCGAAGATCCCTATCGTGGCTTTTTACCCTCGACAGGGCGACTGACTTATTACCGCCCGCCACAAACAGACAAAGAGACAACAGGCAAACAAAAAGACATAATCATTCGCAATGATACGGGCGTTTATGAAGGCAGTGACATTTCTATCTATTATGACCCGATGATTGCCAAATTGGTAACCCACGCGCCAAACCGAGATAAAGCCATTGCCGCTATGGCTGACGCATTAGACCATTTCCGCATCGATGGTGTGAGCCATAATATTGATTTTCTAGCCGCGATTATGGGGCATAAACGCTTTATCAAAGGCAATTTAACAACAGGCTTTATTGATGAAGAATATCCGCAGCATTTTGCGGGGGCGCCTGTATCGGCCGCACAGATAAAAGCTCTAGCCGCGATTGGCTTTTTTATGCAATATAAATTATTGACCCGTGCGACTCATATAAGCGACAAATTGGCCGAGCGCGCCAAGCAAGTGCCGAATATGCTTTATGTGCAAATTGGCGATAAATTATTTGAGGCAAGCCATATAGAGGGGGGCGTTTTAATCGATAAAAAGCCGATTATGATTGAAAGCGATTGGCAGCCGGGCGCGCTGTTCTTTCAAGGCATGGTCGATGGCAAGCCCATAACATTAGCGGTTGAAAATGCGATACAGGGCTTTGTGCTAACTGGGCGTGGGGCGCGCGTGCCGCTTATAATCCGCACAAAACGGGCGCAAGAATTAAGCGTCTTTATGCCAGAAAAAACCGATAAGACGAGCGAGAAAGTCTTGCGCTGTCCTATGCCGGGCGTGGTTGTGTCTGTGGCGGTTGCCGAAGGGGAAGAGGTTAAATCAGGCCAAGCTTTACTTGTTGTAGAGGCGATGAAAATGGAAAACATTTTGCGTGCCGAAAAAGATGCTGTCATCGCAAAAGTGCCTGTCTGTGCGGGCGATAAATTAGCCGTTGATGATGTGCTTATTGAGTTTGCATAATTAAATTATGTCATTTCATAGAGACTTATTATAGAGGCTTAAAAATTTCCGTAAAACTTGCCAATAGGGCGGCGTCTAATTCTGCCAATGTTACTTGATGACCTAATGCGGCAAGGCTTGTCACATGCTGGCCGTCCAAGCCGCATGGTATAATGCCGTCAAAATGCGCTAGATTGGGCGCAACATTTATAGCTAGCCCATGGAAACTCACCCATTTACGCAAGCGAATACCTATCGCGCCAATTTTATCTAACCGATTATCATGTGCAGGCTGTGCGACCCAAATGCCAATATGGTTGGGGTGGCGCGTGGCTTGTATATGCAGACGGGCAAGGGCAGCAATCGCCCAATTTTCTACATTACGCACAAAGGCTTTGACATCTTTGCCGCGCTTGCGCAAATCTAGCATGAGATAAACCACTCTTTGCCCCGGCCCGTGATATGTATATTCCCCGCCCCGCCCCGCTTGATAAATGGGGAAGCGGTCAGCATTTAGCAAACCGTCAGGCTTGGCACTTGTGCCTGCTGTATAAAGCGGGGGGTGTTCTAAAAACCATAATAATTCGTCTGCTTTATTGGCATAAATAGCCGCCACCTTTTGCTCCATAAAAGCCAACGCCGCGGGATAGGGGACGGTTTGGGTAGAAAAATGACAGGCAGGCCTACCATTTTTTGCTGGCATAGCATGCCCCGCGGAAATTGTATCCCCTGTCATGTTACTTGTTACATTCATTATATCATGTCCATTTCCTAGTGCTTATCTAGCATAGCATGGGCGCATAGTCATATCTATAAAATACATAAAAATAATGTAATATAAAAAAAACTACATTTTTAGGGTGATATTTAATATAACATGCCCTATATTATAGTAAGCCATCTGGATTTATAGATGAAAGGAAACATTATGTTGCCGATTGTGCTAGATGTAAAAAGGCTGAAAATGGCCGTTATTGGCAGGGGTGCGCTTGCTTTGCGCCGTTTGCATATGCTGGATGAAGCGGGCTGTGCGCAGGTGCAAGTCTTTTGCCCGCCCCCAACTTCTACTATTAAAGAGGGCGAGCAGGGGGATGAAATGGATAAACCCCTGCACGAGCAGGCGGGCGAGCGTTTGCTTATGCGCGCCCCCGAAGCCGATGAAATAGCCGCTTTGGCGGTGTTATTTATTGCGGGTCTGCCAACCCAAGAGGCCGCGCCGTTTGCCGACATGGCGCGGGCGCAGGGTGTTTTGGTAAATGTTGAAGATGTGACGGATTATTGCGATTTCCATGTGCCAGCGCAAGTCAGGCGTGGGGCGTTATTGCTTTCTGCTTCCACAGGAGGTCAATCGCCTGCATTGGCGCGGCGGCTAAAAGATTTTTTAAGCGCGCGCTTTCCAGCCATTTGGCGTGAGCGATTGGAGGAACTTGCCACCCAACGCACCGCTTGGCGCAAACAGGGTTTATCATCGCAGGAAATTGCCGAACAAAGTAATCAATTTATTGATGCGCGCCAATGGCTCACTTGCCCTTGCCCGCTTGCCGATAAGAGAACAGAGGAGGGGTGATAGATTATGTCTATGCAAACAAGAGCAAAAGAAAATATAGAGCAGAAATATAAACGGCTGACAGAGCAATATGGCGAAGCCGATGGCGATATGATTTTGCGGGCGATGATTGAGCGGGAATTTCCCGAGCGCATTTGTGTTGTCTCTTCTTTTGGGGCGGAGTCGGCTATTCTGCTCCATAAGGTTGCGCAAATTGACCCGACCGTGCCGATAATTTTTCTCAATACAGGAAAATTATTTGGTGAGACATTGCGCTATCGAGACCGCTTGCAAGCGCAATTAGGCTTGGCTGATATTCGCGCCATTGCACCACATAAGGATGATTTGGCCGCCACCGATGCGGCGGGCGATTTATGGCAAAAAAGCACTGATAAATGCTGCTATATTCGCAAAGTTTTGCCACAGGCGCGCGCCTTGCGGGGCTTTGAGGCGGTGATTACGGGGCGCAAGCGGTTTCAAACCAATGCAAGACGCAATATGGCTTATATTGAAATGGAAAATGGCGCAACCAACCCTATTGCGACAACCGATATGACGCCTGATATAGCGGGTCGGGCGGCGCAGGCAGGGGGGACAGAGGCGGCAGAGTCTATACAACGCATACGCATTAACCCGCTTGCCGAGCATGACTTGCCCGCCCTGAATGCCTATATGGAGGCGCATAAATTGCCCCGTCATCCGCTCGTCAAGGACGGCTATTTGTCAATCGGCTGTATGCCCTGCACGGATAAGGTGACGGCAGGCGGCGATTACCGCTCTGGCCGTTGGGCCGATGAAGAAAAGGAAGAATGCGGTATCCACCAGCCCGACTTTGTCTATGGGGACGGGATTTAGACGGGTGCATTTAGGCGGGGTCATTATATCCCCTCTATTTAGGTTTGACGATTTGGGACGGGCGTTTGGCATAAGTGAGGCTTGCACCTAGCGGGCGGACTTGCTAGGCTTGGCAAGCCATTCATGGCGAGCCATTCATGGCAAGCCATTTATAATGCGCCCGAAGCGGTCGTGGCGGAATTGGTAGACGCGCAGCGTTGAGGTCGCTGTGGGATAACTCCCGTGGAAGTTCGAGTCTTCTCGACCGCACCATTT
>JAPPQG010000224.1 GCA_028816945.1 Alphaproteobacteria bacterium | reverse complement strand
CCCTATCAAGAAATTGCCTTATCACCTATGCGGCAGGCGATTGCAAAACATTTAAGCCAAGCGCTTGCTATGCCGCATTTTTATTTGCGCCGCAAAATAGCAGTTGATGCGCTTATCGCACACCGCGCGGCGCAAAAGGAAAAAAGCGCAACACCCCCAACCATAAATGATTATTTGATAAAAGCCTGTGCGCAAAGTCTTAAAAAAGTGCCACAAGTCAATGCGCATTTTGTCAATGACACATTATATCAATTTACCCATGCCGATATTGCGGTTGCTGTTTCTGTGCCGGGTGGGCTGATTACCCCTATTGTCAGGCAGGCAGATAATAAATCGGTTGGCGATATTGCAACTGAAATGCGTGATTTAGCGAGCCGTGCTAAAAATAAAAAACTCACCCCGCAAGAATATCAAGGCGGCACATTCAGCCTATCGAATCTTGGCATGTATGGTATTGAAGGCTTTGATGCGGTCATCAATCCACCTATGGTGGCGATATTAGCAGTTGGGGCGATTGCATCTGTGCCATATCAGGGAGAAAAGGCTATTCAATTTGCTAACCAAATGGAAGTCTGCCTATCTTGTGACCATCGTGCGATTGACGGGGTGATTGGCAGTGAATTTCTAACCGCCTTAAAGACGGCATTAGAAGCGCCGCAATCATTGTGAATGAATTATGCTTTTACCACAGCCATTTATCAATCATAAAATTTTGCAACTTGCTTATGTTGTTAATGATTTGCAGGAAGCGGCGGCGCGTTGGACAAACACTTTCGGCATTGGGCCATTTTTTATTGTCGATAGGCCAGAAATTGGCGACCCGCATTATCGCGGCCGCCCGCAAGGGGTTGAGTTTTCAACTGCCCTCGCGCAAGCCGGCGATGTGCATGTGGAACTCGTCGAGCAACATTGCGATAGCCCGTCTTGTTATCGCGACCTTATCCCAAAAGGCAAAGAAGGCTTTCACCATGTGGGCGTGATTGTGGAGGATTATGAGGCAGAGCTTGCCCGCTATCAAGCGCAAGGTTTTGTGGTGGCTATGAGTGGCACTTTCGGCGATATGAAATTTTGCTATGTGGATACTTCCGCTCATCTTTATTGCATGGTGGAAGTGTTAGAGAATGTCCCCTTTATTCACGATTTTTTTGGCCGTGTAAAAAAAGCCGCCGAAGTTTGGGACGGCAGCAACCCGTTGCGCTCTGCTGATGAATTATAGCGGTTATTTTGCTTTTACTTTTAGCTCTTATTTTTAGCGGCGGCAATGGCTGCTGTAATTTCTGCCTGTGTCGGATTGCGGCGCAAAGTTATGCCGCCATTGATTTGCAAATTTTGCCCTGTCATAAAACATTCATCACTAGCTAAAAAAACAGCCGCCGCGGCAATATCTTGCGATGTGCCAATACGGCCAAGCGGTATTTCTTTGGCAAAAGCCTCTGTTAGGCCCGGCATATTGGCGGCATGTTCGGTCATAGGTGTTACCGTAAAACCCGGCGAGATAGAATTAACCCTTATATTATAACGCCCATATTCATTGGCGACATTGCGTATCACATGATCTATGCCTGCTTTTGTTCCCATATAGGCGCTGTAATTTTCAATCAAAAGGGTTGTTGTCACAGATGATATTTGAATAATCGCGCCGCCTTTTTCTTTCATATTGGCGAGCATGGCTTGTAGAAAAAAGAACACGCCCTTAAATTGCACGGCAAGAATTTCATCTAACTCATTTTCTGTTATGGCTTCAAATTTTTTGACAAACCCCTTGCCCGTTGCATTAAGGGCAATATCTATACTGCCATATTCAGCGATGGTTTTTTCTGCTAGGTCGGCTAATTGGGTGGCTTGGGTAATATCGCAAAGCGCATAAGCAGGGCGATGATTGGGGGTGATTTGGCTAATCTCATCGCTTAATGTTTTTAGGGCTTGCTCATGGCGGCCCGCAAGCATAAGCTGTGCGCCCTCACGAGCAAAGCGGTGGGCGATAATTTGCGCCATATTGCCTTTGCCCGCTGCCCCTAAAATAAGGGCTGTTTTGCCGTCTAATTGCCCCATAGAATACCGCTATTTTTCGCCAATAACATTGTAAAAACTCAATTCCATGTCGCCCGCAAGACAGTCCATAATGGGTGGCACAAGGCGATCGTGAAAGTCCGTTTGCATATGATATTCAAAGGCCGCTTCATCGGTAAAGGTTGCGACACAAAAATAAACATTCGGCTCATCGCGCGATTGTAGCAATTCATAAACCGGCGTATTCGGCTCATGCTTATGGGTTAGGGTGCGTAATTCGGTTTGTGCGGCCTCAAATTGGGCGCGCATGTCTGGCTTAATGGTTAATTTGGCAATAAAGGCGGTCATTATAATATGCTCCTTTGCTTATCTGTTGCTATATCTATCAGTTAATTTCATCCGCTTGCTAGGCTCTTTGTTTTGTTTGGTTTTCTAGTTCAGTGACAAATTGCTCTTTCAGTTTGAATTTTTGGATTTTGCTTGTCGACATAGGCCAATCCTCGACAAAGCGAACATAGCGGGGAATTTTGAACCGCGCCAATTTTTTTTCACAATAGGCAATCAATTCTTTTTCGCTTGCTTTTCTATCGCTTGTCAATTTCACAAACGCGGCTGGCACTTCTGCATAGCGGCGGTCTGGCACGCCAACAATTTGCGCCAATTCCACCGCCTCATGCGTATTCAGCACCGCTTCAATTTCTGCCGCCGCAACATTTTCCCCGCCCACTTTCAGCATATCTTTAATGCGGCCGTGAAACATAATCTGTCCATTTTCATCCAATGAGCCAATATCGCCCGTATGCACCCAACCTTGCGGGTCAATCGATTCGGCCGTCTTTTCAGGGTCTTTATAATAGCCCGACAACTGCCCCATGCCGCGAATGCAGATTTCGCCCTGCTGGTCTATCCCGCATTCATCGCCCGTTTCGGCATCAATAATTTTAAGTTCCCAACCCCGCAAAGGCACGCCTAAACGGCTTGTGCGAATCTCTTCTGCATCATCTAGCCTGCTTGTGCAAACCGTGCCTGAGGCTTCGGTTAAGCCAAATGTGCCAACCTGTATGGTTTGTGGCATGGCTTTCAAAATGGCTTGTTTAATTGTGCCGGGTTGCACGCCTAAATTGGAATTCATCAAGCGGACGCGTGATAAATCTGTTTTTACAAAATTCGGGTGGTCGATTAAATCCTGCATAATGGTTACAAAGCAGGGAAAAGTGAGGGTGGCTTTTTCCTCTTCAAGCATAGATAATGCCATGCCCGCCTCAAAATGCGGAATGGTTAAATAGGCGCCGCCAACATCAATAACGGCAATCATGGGCAAAATGCCAGCAATATGGAAAATAGGCAAGGGCGACCAGAAACGGTCAATTTGCGTCATTTTATAGCGATAGCGGCCGAGTGCGCGGCTATTTGAGACAATCGCGCGGTGTTGAATCATACAGCCCTTTGGATTTGCTGTTGTGCCAGAAGTATAAAGGATAAGGGCTAAATCCGTTGGCTGAATAGATTGTGTGCGTGCCTCGACATCTTCATCGCTAATTTTTGATATGAGTTGCTCTAATGCGTCCTCCCCAATATAGCCTTGTCGGGTAGGGCTACCTGTGAGGATAATATTATTCAACATAGGGGCTTGGGGGATTGTTAATTGGCTTGCGTCATTATTATCGGCAATGGCGGGGAAAGCTTTATTCAAGCGGGCGACAAAATCGACCGCATCGGCCACCTTATCGGTTGTGACCAAAGTGACAATGTCTGCATTTTCAATAATATAGGCAAGTTCGGCCGATACATAGCGCGCATTGATAGGGACAATCGCCGCGCCAATAAGGGCGGCGCCAAAAAAGGCTTCCACAAATTCGACCTGTGTTGTCATAAGCAGGCCGACATGGGCTTTCGGTTGCACGCCCAAAGCGATAAAGGCTTTCGCCCAACGGCGCGCATTGGCTAATAATTCTGCATAAGTCTGTTTTGTATCGGGAAAGACGAGCGCATCGCTTGCGGGGTTTTCTGCCGCCGCCCGTAACAGCAATTCGCTTAATGTCAAAACATTATCATTATGTTCTGTCATTGATTAATCGCCTGCTTTTAGGGGGTCGAGATATTCGCGTTCATAGCCGCCGTCTAGGCATTCAATCATGGCGGGGGCAATTTCTTTGAAATGGTCTGTTTGCTGGTGGGCTTCATCGGCGGCTTCATTTTTGAAACTTTCAATGACGGCAAATGCATGCGGTTCGCGCAAGCGGTAGAATTTATAATATAAAGCGTCTGGTTCATGCTCCCGCACAGATTCCTCCATACGCTCGCAGGCTTTAATAAATTGTGCTTCTTTTTCTGGAAAAACTTTCATTCGGGCAATAAATGTATGTGCCATAGCAACCCCCATAATTGGTCTTGTTCATGCGCCTATTCATTTGCATATCATGCCTTTGCATATCATCGGCCATAGGGAATCATAATATAGATATGAATAGCAAAAATGGGATATTAGCGCATAGTGGCACTTGTAGCAAGATTTTGCTACATAAGTGCCTGTTGTATTTTTGCAACAAAGGCTTGTAAAATGCCCTTAATTTGCCATAAAATCTGTTTTTTTGGCAGAAATGGAACATAAATACTTGTTGCCTATTTATCGCTTATAGTGTAGGCAGGGTCAATGCGTGCATAATGCAACAGAATGTGTAAGCGTGAAAAATGCGTAAGCGTCAAATAAGTAAATGTAAAATAAGCAAATGTAAAATGAGTATCCCTAATTACGTAAAACTTTATTTTATTTAGTGTTTTAATAACTACACATTTTTAATAACTACACATAGAGGATGGAGCCTAGCATGTCTGTAATTAAAAAATGCGCCAAATTTGTTTTGGCATCTGGTCTATTATCTGCCTTATTTGTCACATCGCTTGTGACTTTTACACCGAAAGGGCAGGTTTTAGCGCAAGTCGATGAAATTATCGTGCAAGCAACAAGACGCGATACGGATCTACAAACAACACCCGTTGCCGTCTCAGCGGTGCAGGGGGATGCGGCAGAAACTATTTTTGCCCGCGATATTGGCGATATAGCCGTTCTTGTGCCGAACTTCTCGGCAGCTACAATTACAGCCTTTAATGCGGCCTCCTTTGCGATGCGCGGGGCAGGGCAAGCCGATATTATTGTTTATTCTGACCCGCCTGTGGGTGTAGCGATTGATGGTTTTGTTGTCCCGCATGTGCAAACCCAATTATTAGATGCTTTTGATATTGAACAGATTGAGGTTTTGCGTGGCCCGCAAGGCACGCTCTTTGGTAAAAATACCACAGCAGGCATGGTGACATTACGCACAAAACGCCCTGTCATTGGCGAATTAAAGACAAAAGCAAGCGTGCTTTTAGCGAATTATGGGCGCCGTGAAATCCGCGCCGCTGTCAATATACCAGCAAGCGATAAATTGGCTTTCCGCTTCGCAGGCATGTTTGTTAATTCTGACGGTTATTATAAAAATAGTGGCCCGGTTATAAATGTCCCGCCGATTAACCCTATGACAAATCAAATATCCGCTATAATGCCTTGGGATGGTGCGACACGTGGTGATGGGCGCCGTTTAGGCGGTGAGGA
>JAPPQG010000127.1:3168-5611 GCA_028816945.1 Alphaproteobacteria bacterium | reverse complement strand
TCTATCATGCAAGCCCTTGATAATGTACGCACAGGCGATATTATGCAAAATGGTTTTACACAAACCAGCACAACAGGCATGGGGGATGAAATTCTTGCCAACTTAAATAAAATAGGCAAATAAGGGTTAATGGAGACAGATATGAATATTATTCTTGCTGGTGGCGGCGCGTTTGGCATTAAACATTTAGACGGTATAAAAAACATTGACGCGGTGAATGTTATTGCCCTTGTTGGCCGCCGCGCTGAGCCAACGCAACAATTAGCAAAAGACTATAATATAGATTTTGCAACAACCCAATTAGAGGAGGCTCTTGCGCTCAAAGAGGCTGACGCGGTTATTCTTTGCACGCCAACACAAATGCATGCCGCCCAAGCCATTCAAGCCATGCAGGCCGGCAAGCATGTGCAAATTGAAATCCCGCTTGCCGATTCATTAAAAGATGCAGAAAAAGTGCTTGCCACACAAAAAGAAACAGGGCTTATCTGCATGGTCGGCCATACGCGCCGCTTTAACCCATCGCACCAATATATTCATAATAAAATAAAGGCAGGAGAGTTATCCATTCAGCAAATGGATGTACAAACCTATTTTTTCCGCCGCAGCAATATCAATGCCAAAGGTGAGCCGCGCTCTTGGACCGACCATTTATTATGGCATCACGCGGCACACACAGTTGATTTATTCCAATATCAAACGGGAGAGAAAATAATCGCCGCCAACATTATCGAAGGCCCACCCCATGCCGAGCTTGGTATTGCTATGGATATGTCGATTCAAATGAAAACACAGACAGGCAAAATTCTCACCCTCTCTCTATCTTTTAATAATGACGGGCCGCTTGGTACATTTTTCCGTTATATTTGTGATAATGGCACTTATATTGCCCGCTATGATGAATTGGTCACAGGGCGTGAGGAAGTTGTTGATGTATCGCAAGTAGATGTGTCGCTAAATGGTATTGAATTGCAAGACCGCGAATTTTTTGCCGCAATTAGTGAAGGGCGTGAGCCGAATTCTTCTGTGGCGCAAGTTTTACCTTGTTATGAATGGCTACATAAATTAGAACAGCAATTAGCTTAAATGAAGCAAATTAAAATAGGCTAATGTGAAATATAGGGTAATATAGGACAATATAGGATAAGTGTGACATTATGAGTGCGAATATTATTTCTGAAAGAATCGACAATAGTCCCATATCTTTTGGGCAATATGCTGTTATTGTTATTTGCTTTATTCTCAATATGCTTGATGGGTTTGATATTGTCTCTATGTCGGTTGTTGCTTCGACAGTGTCTGAGGCATGGTCTATTGAGCCAGAAAAAAGGGGTTTGATTTTAAGTGCCGCACTGGTTGGCATGACGCTTGGCGCAACCTTTATCGCGCCTTTTTGCGATAAATTTGGCCGCCGCAAAATGATGTTGATTGGCGCGGTTGTCACAGGCTTGGCTATGCTTATAACGGGCTTTTTGCCACAATCAATAATTCTGCTAATCATTATCCGCATTATTACAGGGCTTGGCATTGGCGTGATTATGGCAAGCACAACCGCGATTACAACTGAATATACGCCGGCGCGGTGGCGCAATTTAACCGTGCCCATTATTGTCTCGGGCTATGCTTTTGGGGCGATGATGGCAAGCCCGATTGCTAATTATATTATGCCGATATGGGGTTGGGAGGCGGTCTTTATATTTGGCGGTAGTTTTACGCTTGCAACGGCTTTTGTCATGTTTTTTCTGCTTCCAGAATCGATTAATTTTATGGCGAATCAAAAAGACAATAGGGATATGTGGCTCAGCCGCGTCAATAAAATGTTGATACGCATTGGCTGTGCGCCCATTGATGCTTTGCCACCGATTATGGAAAATGTTAAAGTCGCCAATGTTGCCTCTTTATTGCAACCTGCCTATATTTCTATCACTTTACGCTTTTGGGTTATTTTCTTTGCTGGTCTTTTAAGCCTCTATTTTTTCCTCACTTGGACGCCGTCGCTTTTGGTCGATAATGGTTTGACTCGCAGTCAAGGCAATTATGCTTTATTTTTATTTAATTTAGGGGGCGTGCTTGGCATTTGGCTGATTGGCTATTTGACAACCCGTGTCAATTTAACAAAAACCATTGCTATTTGCTTTGCGCTGGGGACGGTGAGCATGGTTTATTTAGCACTCAGTCAAACAAACTCATTAGAGACACTCTATATTTTCTTTTTTATTATTGGCTGGCTCTTTCAAGCGGGCTTTACGGCTATGTATACAGTTGTTTCACGCAGCTATCCGTCGATTATCCGTGCCACAGGCATTGGCTGGGCGATTGGGCTTGGGCGCACAGGTGCGATTGTCGCCCCGATTATTGTCGGCATTTTAGTCGACCGTTTTGATTGGCATATTTTTGATTTATTTATCCTCTTTGCCTGCCCGCTTGCCCTTATGGCCCTATTGGT
>JAPPQG010000127.1:0-3062 GCA_028816945.1 Alphaproteobacteria bacterium | reverse complement strand
GCTTAAAGCGGCAGGCCAACATAATTTTCAGCAATCACTTGTTGGGCGATTTTTGAACTAATCACATAGTCTAGTTCAGCATGTTTTATTTTTTCATCAAACGCATTATCCGATAAATTATGGGTCATGGTGGTTAAATACCAAGAAAACCGCTCCGCTTTCCAAACGCGGGCAAGGGCTTTTGTTGAATAATCTGTGAGGGCCGCCTCATCCCCGTCCGCAAAATAGGCACGAATTGCCTGATGCAGATAATAAATATCAGAAGCGGCTAAATTAAGCCCTTTTGCGCCCGTTGGCGGGACAACATGGGCCGCATCGCCTGCGAGCAAGAGACGGCCAAAGCGCAACGGTTCAGCAACAAAACTACGCAAAGGGGCAATGCTTTTTTCTATGCTTGGGCCTGTTTCAAGTGCTTCGGCCAAATTGGGCGGTAAGCGGCGCCTAAATTCATCCCAAAACGCATCATCCGACCAATTTTCCACCCTGTCATTAAGGGCGCATTGAATATAATAGCGACTGCGCGTATGTGAGCGCATAGAACAAAGCGCAAAGCCGCGCGGCGTGTTTGCATAAACGACTTCCAGAGAGACGGGTTTTGTCTCTGATAAGAGGCCTAGCCAGCCAACGGGATAAATTTTTTCATAAGTTTGAATTGCCGCCTGCGGCACGGATTGGCGACTAATACCATGAAAGCCATCACAGCCAATAATCAACTCACAGGCAATTTTATGCGTCCCCCCGTCTTTTTCAAAATGGATATAGGGTTGTGTGGTGTCAAAATCGCAAGGGGTGACATTTTCGGCTTGATAGAGGGTTTGGCTGCCATTGGCGGCGCGCTTATCACATAAATCTTTTGTCACTTCTGTCTGTCCATAGGCGGTGACAAATTTGCCATTTGTTAATTCGGGCAAGCGCACAGGCGTGCATATATTGCGATGAGCGAGAATGAGTGCGTGGTGGGGAACGCCTTCTTTTTTAAGCCGTTCGCCGGCCCCCATTTCACAGAGCAAATCAATTGTTGTTTGCTCCAATATGCCCGCTCGAATGCGCGCAAGCACATAGGCTTTGCTTTGGCGTTCAACAATTATATTGTCAATGCCTGCTAAATCTAGCAGACAGCCCAACATAAGCCCAGCCGGCCCAGCACCAATAATAATAATTTGTGTGCGTTGGGTTTTGTTCTTGTTTTTATCTCTATTTTTGTTTTTATCTCTATTTTTGTCTTTGTTTTTATTCATGTAACCTGATTCCCATGCTTAATGCCCTCTATTCTTAATTTCCCCTATTCCTTACGCCCCTATGTTGAGCGGCCATCATAGCAGTTTGCTTGCCTTATATCACCCTTTTTCTGCTATTTTTCGGCATAAAGCCTATACTCATATAGTTGCATATTTGCAACAACCCCTCATAAAGTTGCAAACTTACCACATAATCCCACACTAAGTCTTGTCTAGCCTATCGAATAGGCTTTACAAAGGGCAAATTAACGAGCGTTTCATGTGCGTCTAAAACAATGTTAAAAGCGGTGTCTAAGACACTCGTGTCAAAGACATTCGATGTCTAAAACACTCGATGTCTAAAACACTCGGTGTCTAAGACATTCGATGTCTAAGACACTCGGTGTCTGAGACACTACCCCCAACAGAAAAGCATGGAGGAAGGAAAATGCCTACAATGAGATTCCAAAACCAATTCACAATTTTATTTGCTAGCCTATTTGCTGTGATGAGTTTAGCCTTTGGCTTTGCTTTACCCAGTGTTGCGCAAATTGATGAAATTATTGTCACAGCCCAAAAACGAACAGAAAGTTTGCAAGATGTGCCAATTGCTGTTAGTGCCATATCAGGCGATGACCTTGACAATTTAGGCGTCCAGCAAGCAAGTGATATTCTAACTCTATTTCCAAACCTCAATACAAATGCCGCCAATGAAGTCAATTTAGGCTTTACGATTCGTGGTGTTGGGACAAATAATTTCCACGCCAATGCGGTGAGTGCTGTTGGCATTTACCAAGATGAAGTCTCACGCGGCACGCCTTTTTCTTCTGTGTTGGGTGTTTATGATATGGAACGGGTTGAGGTGTTGCGCGGGCCACAAAATACACTTTTCGGCCGCAACACAACAGGTGGGGCTATCAATTATATTTCTAAAAAACCAGAAATTGGCGACCCGAATGGCTATACAAAATTTGTTTATGGCACACATAATCAAATTGACTTTGAACTTGCTTATGGGTTTAGCCTGTCGGACCGTTTTGCGATTCGTGTATCAGGTGAATCGCGCCAACGCGATGGGCTATTTACCAACCAAGCCCCGGGCCGTGAAGGTGAGGAATTAGGCGTACGCGACCGCCACTCTTTCCGCATTCAAGCCCTTTGGGAAATTACAGATAGAACCGAATTATTGCTGAATTATCATGTTGGGCGCAGTGATAGTACAAATGTTGGCAATAAAGCGATTGGTTTGCGCGACCCAAATAATCCGGGTGCTGGTGACCCAATGACAAATAGAGGCGACCCAAATAATTTGCCCGAACGCAGAGGCACTTGTTTGCCACCAACTGGCACAGGCGGTTATGAAAGGGTTAATCGCTGTGTGAATGCGTTTGGCTTTAACCCTTCCACAAATGATTGGCATACAGTCTATAATGTTAGTTCAGCCATTCAACAAGTTGAGATTGACGGATTTTTTCTCAAACTCACGCATGAATTTAATAATGGCATGCAACTCACCTCTATCACAGCCTATGATGATACAACGGCTTTGAATGCAGATGAAAATGGCGGGGCCGCTACATTGACCTTCCTTCCATCACAAGATGGCGAATATGAACAATTTAGCCAAGAATTGCGCTTACAAGGTGAAGCAGAAAAATATCGTTGGATTTTAGGCTTTTATCACTTTGTCGAAGACCAAAGGCTAGCCACTATGGTACGCCGCGATAGATTTTTGCAAGCCCACCCCGGCACTGGGCTCGTTCAAATTATTGCCTATAATTTCCTCGACCAAGAAGATGAAGATAATTCAGTCTATGGGCAGATTGAATATGATATAACAGACGC
>JAPPQG010000059.1 GCA_028816945.1 Alphaproteobacteria bacterium | reverse complement strand
AGAAGCGCGTGGTGATGAGGCGGTGCGCCATTATTCAAAAAAATTTGATGATTGGTCGCCTTCTTCTTACCGCTTAACTGATACGGAAATTAAATCTTGTTATCAGCAATTAACAAAGCAGGAAAAGGATGATATTCGCTTTGCGCAAGAACAAGTGCGCAATTTTGCACAAATCCAACGCGACTCCATGCAAGATGTGGAAGTGGAAACCCTGCCGGGCGTTATTTTGGGACACAAACATATAGCCGCCAATGCGGTT
Source organism: Alphaproteobacteria bacterium (assembly GCA_028816945.1). Lineage (GTDB taxonomy): Bacteria > Pseudomonadota > Alphaproteobacteria > RS24 > RS24 > JAPPQG01. Next base: position 5,395 of record JAPPQG010000059.1, on the reverse strand, counting down.
GGCTGTTATGTGCCGGGCGGCAAATATCCACTCATTGCCTCAGCGCATATGAGTATTGTGACAGCCAAAGTAGCAGGTGTCGCCCGCATTATTGCTTCGGCACCACCTTTTGAAGGCAAGCCGCATCCAGCAATTATTGTTGCTATGGATATGGCGGGGGCAGATGAAATTTATACAGTTGGCGGCGTGCAGGCGATTGCCATGATGGCACTTGGCACGCAAACCATTGCCCCTGTGGATATTATTGTTGGCCCTGGTAATGCGTTTGTTGCCGAAGCTAAACGGCAATTATTTGGCCGTGTTGGCATTGACTTATTCGCCGGCCCAACTGAAACGCTGATTATTGCCGATGAGACAGTGGATGGCGCATTATGCGCTGCTGACCTGTTAGGGCAAGCAGAACATGGGCCCACATCCCCGGCTATTTTGCTTACCAATTCTGAGAAATTAGCACGCGAGACAATGGTTGAAGTCGAACGCCAATTAAAAATATTGCCAACCGCTGACATTGCTGGCAAGGCATGGGTAGATTATGGACAAGTAATTGTGTGTGATGGATATGAGGAAATGGTGCAAATGGCCGATATAATAGCAAGTGAGCATGTGCAAGTTATGACAAAAGACCCGTCCTATTTCCTAACGCATATGACGAATTATGGTGCCTTATTTTTAGGCGAGCAGACCAATGTTGCATATGGGGACAAAGTGATTGGGACAAACCATACTTTGCCGACAAATAAGGCGGCGCGTTATACGGGCGGCTTATGGGTGGGGAAATATCTTAAAACATGCACCTATCAGCGCATTAATGAAGAGGCTTCTGTGCAAGTGGGCGAATATTGTTCGCGTTTGTGCCGTATGGAAGGGTTTATGGGACATAAGGAGCAGGCCGATATTCGTTTGCGCCGTTATGGCGGTACACCCGGCTAAACAGAGTTAGAAATAGAGTTAGAAAACATAAAACATAAAGTGACGCAAATGGAGTTGGTTATGAAAAAAGCGCACCCCACACAGGCCTATTTAACCAAAACTAATGACTTAAGCAAAACGGCAGAAACCGAAGAACTTATTGATAAAATGGTTGAGGCTTTGAATAAGCATGAAATTGACACTATGGGTGCGTATTTTGCTGAGAATTTTTGCTGGATTGGCAATGCGGGCTGTGGCGTAAAACAAGGCTTAAAAGAATTTCAGGATAATTGGCAACGCCCATTTCAAGCGGCTTTTTCAGATAAAACAGCCATTGATGAGGCACGCCTTGTGCAAGGCGAATGGGCGGCTAGTTTTGGTCGCCAAGAGGCTGTGCATACGGGGACATTTATGGGTATTGCGCCAACGGGCAAGCGGGTTGAAATTCGCTATATGGATTTTTGGAAAGTCCAAAATGGTAAAATTGTCACTAATTGGGTTATGGTTGATTTTCCTTATGTCTTACGCCAACTAGGCGTCGATGTTTTTGACGGACAGGGTTGGGACAAGCATGATAAAATAACCCAACCCGTCCAAAATGGTAATCCCATTTCTGTGGAAGAAAGTAAATAATATGACAGATTTTCAGCCAATCAAAACATTGGTGCGCCAATATCATAAAGATTTTGATGAATCGCTTAACAGCCAGCAATCCACCGCAAAAGATATAATATATATTGCTAAACAATTTACAATACCTGATTGGCATTGGCGCGGCATGCATCCATTTTACGAACAAATTGGGGCGGAAAACATTATTACTCATTTTTGGCTGCCCTTAAAACAAGCCTTTACGGCTCTGCATAGGCGCGAGGATATTTTTTTTGCCGGCGCCAATGATGTCGATAAAGGAGCAAGCCATTGGGTGTGTAGTATGGGGCATTTTGCCGGCCTGTTTGATGCGCCATGGCTTGGTATTGCGCCAACGGGCAAATTAACTTATTTGCGCTATGCTGAATTTTATCGTATTGAAGGCGAAAAAATAGCAGAGACAGTTTTATTTTGCGATATTTTAAGTGTCATGCACCAAGCAAAACAATATCCACTTGCGCCCATGACGGGCGCGGCCATCATCCAGCCCGGCCCGCGCACCCATGATGGGCTACAATATGCAAGCCAACCGCCACAAGAAGCACAAACAACCTTAGACCTTGTCAATCTTTTAATAGCGGATTTAGATAGTCTAAATAAAAGTGGCAATGATTCGCCGCCGCCTGAATTTTTACAGCGCGTCTGGCATGATAATATAACATGGTATGGGCCAATTGGTATTGGGGCGACTACAACAATTCCCCGCTATCAACAACAACACCAATATCCGTTCCGCAATAATTTAATTGATAAGACTTATCATGGCCATATTGCCCGTTTTGCCGAAGGTCATTATTGTGGCTTTTTTGGTTGGCCGAATCTGTATAATCGCAATAAAGGTGGGTTTTTAGGCCTGCCTGCTAATGATATGCTTGCTGAAATGCGTGTTGTTGATATTTACCGCCGCGAAGGCGATAAATTTGCTGAAAATTGGGTGTTTATGGATATATTGCATTATTTGGCAATACAGGGGCTAGATGTGTTGGCACGGCAAAAAGATTTGCAAACTGTGCCATTCACATAATAATAACTGCATATCATAGCGTATATAATAACACATGTGATTTGGCGGATAATCTATTAGCATTGCAGAGGGCATAGATAAAAGGCTAGATTGGTATGGGTGAAATGGATAAATGATTCAAATGAATAAGGGGTTTATTTGCAGGTGAGATGAATTATGGGTCGACCGATAAAACATAAAAAACGTGCAACTTCGCATGATGTTGCCTTGCTTGCGGGCGTTTCTCAGTCTGCGGTCTCGCGTTGCTTTAAGCCCGGCGCTTCTGTCTCTAAAAAAATGCGCGACCGTGTTATGAGTGCGGCTAAAAAGATGAATTACCAGCCCAATGCTATTGCGCGTAGTTTGATTACCCAACGCACCAATATGGTTGCCATTTTGGTCTCGCCAAGTATCAATTTTTATTATCCCGAAGTGCTTTTTGAACTCACCTATAAATTAAATGCGCATAATTTGCGTTCTCTTTTATTTACGATTGAAAATGAAAATGATGTTGAAAATGCCCTCGACCAAATATGGCAATATCAGTTAGACGGTTTAATTTCTGCTTCTTTTTTAACACAAGCACAGCACGAAATCCTTGATAGCCGCAATATCCCAATTGTCATGTTTAACCGCTTTTTTGAAGAATATCCAAGCAATACTGTTTGGTGTGATATATCAAAAGCGGCACAAGAATTAGTCACGCATCTTGTTGAGGCGGCGCATAAGAAATTTGCCATTTTGCAAGGCCCTGATAGTTCTATGGTTAATCGGTCGCGCTTGCAGGCCTTAACCATAGCCCTTGCAAAACATAAATTAAAGCCGCAAAAAATTGTGCAAGGTAATTTTCTCCACGATAGTGCCGTCCCTGCGGTGCAAAAACTTATGGAAGCAGACCCGCCGCCGACGGCTATTTTATGCACGAATGATATGATGGCAATGGGTGCGTTAGATGAGTTGCGTAATGTTATGGGTTTGACTGTGCCACATGATATTTCTGTGACAGGCATGGATGGGATAGGTGCGGCCCGCTTTGCAAGTTATGAATTGACAACCATTCGCCAACCCATAGGGCGCATGGCTGATGCGGCGGTATCTATGTTGCTAGAACGCATTGAACGTAAAAACATATCACCTGAGCGGCGGGTTTTTGAAGGCACTTATATTAAAGGCACATCAACAGGCCGCAAAAGCCTCTAATGTTTCAATCATGCATGTTTTAATCATGCATGTTTCAATTAGGGCTTATGAGTTATGTTTTAATAAGCGGGCTGTTTCAATCTGGCGGCGCAAAGCAATATCATCCCAAATTGTTATATCTTCGTGAATGCGCCCCCCAATCACCCGCCAATGCGATGCCCCCATAAGATAAATTGGCGCATAGGTCGGCGCGCCATAATCACTTTCCCCTATATGTTCGCCCGCCAAAGACCAACGTATAGCTATATCGCGAGCCTCCCCTAAATAGGGAATATTGCCAACATGCTCAATATGCAGTTTCGCCTCTGGGAAAGCGTTAAGCAGATTTTCTAAATATGGTGAAAGTTCATCTGGCCCATAAAAGTCTTTTTGCTGTGGATAGCGCGCCCGCACCCGAAAATCATAAATATCGGACAGCAATTCCATATTTCTATTTTGCCAAAGATTTATAAAAACTGCCTGTGCGAAGGCTTTTGCATTTTGTTCAGGCAGGCTAGGAAACTCTGCCTGTGCCTGCGTCTGTGTCTGTGCGGCGGCTTGTGTGCGTGCATAATTTGGCTGGTGAAAATGGAGCAAATTATTGCCTTCTATAAGGTCTTGCTTGGCGGCTTGGTGGGCTAATTTGCGTATATCGAACCCCATTTGCAAACCTATGCCGGCATTATCTCTAAATAGCCATTCTTCATAGACTTTATTTTCACGGCATAAGCAATCGGCAATCGTATAGGCGCGTATTTTGCGCCTTGTTGCTGGGCCAAATTCAGACGGGCCGCGATTTGTCATTTTACTTGTGATAAGGTGAGAGGAGTAAAAGCCTGCCTTGCCCTCATTCGACCAAATAACATTATCACCATCTAGCCGCCGATCGGGAAAAGTTTTAAGTGTGGCATGGGTGTTGGCGGCGACTGCCTCGGCGCCAATAATATCGCCCGCCTGTGTGTGAATGACACAATTTTCTGTGTAATATTTTAAGCATAAGTCAATTTTGCGCTCGTGCCAAATCCAATCTGTGATACGGATAATATAGTTTGGGAAATCGACAAATATCGGGTCAAAGCCCGGTAAGTCTTGGTGTTTGTCAGTGTCGGGGTTCAGCATATCGTGAATATGGGTTATCGCGACTGGGGTAATTTTTTTATCTGTCATTTATCTATCAGGGGCGGGCGCATAGTTTATGGGTTTATCATTATTGTGCTGTCCAACCGCCATCAATTAACAAACTATGGCCTGTGACCATATTGGCGGCGGTGCTAGATAGATATAAAACGGCCGCGGCAACATCATTGACATGACCAATTTTGCCAAGCGGTATCATATTTTCAACAAATTGCTTAAATTTTTCATCTTCAAGCATGGGCTTTGTCATAGGCGTTTCTATAAAAGTAGGCGCAACCGCATTGACACGGATATTGCGCGGGGCAAGTTCAATCGCTAATGCTTTTGTGAAACCCTCTAATGCATGTTTGCATAGGCAATAAATAGTGCGATTAGGTGAGCCAATATGTCCCATTTGTGAGCTGATAGTCACAATAGACCCCCCCTCTGGCATGTTAGCAAGCACAGCGCGGGTAATTTTGACATTGGCTCTTATATTCACATCAATCATCAATTCAAATGTTTCATCTGTGACAT
>JAPPQG010000013.1 GCA_028816945.1 Alphaproteobacteria bacterium | reverse complement strand
CCTTTGGGTGAGCGTTGTGATAGAGAAATTACATGGCCTGTCATTAAAAAATTCTACAAGCAGGAAAAGCAAAAAAAATGGTGGGGTAAGCTTGTAGAAAATGGCTACTAATCAAAAAGATTCTGAACGCAAAGTTAAATTTAACCTTGATTACAGGGTCAAAAAATCTCGTAAATTTCGTAAATTAGATAAAAAAGAAGAAGCTTTCTTTCAAAAAAAATTAAAAGAATTTGCAAGATTAACTATTGCCCAGTTCGAGCAAGGTGCCGCTCGCCCTCGTGTATGGCACGATGAATGGCCGGGAACGCCACCTTCGATACTTTCGGAGGAGATTCTAAACAAGTCGCTTTATCGTATCAATTTCGGCTATAAAATGCGTGTTTTTGCAATTAGAAATGCGCCTGAAAAGAACAATGAATTTTTGGTGATTTGGATAGACGCTACCCATAAATCTGGATAATGAATTTCGGGGATATATTTTTAACCCACAAGCAAGCCGCCTGCTACACATACCCCTAATGCTTGCCGTGCCAGACTTTGCGCATGGAGAAATAGAGCAAACCTGTGAGGATAAGCAGATAGATAATCGTCATAAGCCCTAGTTTTTTGCGGGCTTCCATTTCTGGTTCGGCCGCCCAAGCGAGGAAAGTGACCACATCGCGGGCCATTTGTTCCTGTGTTGCCTGCGTGCCGTCTGTATATTCGATTAAATCATCAAAAAGCGGCTGTGTCATAGCAATGGTTCGGCTAGACATATAGGGGTTATAACTATAACCAACAGCCATTTGCATATCGGGCGGGGCTTCTTCATAGCCCATTAAAATGGCATAAATATAATCTGCCCCGTGGGCGCGGGCTTTAACAATGAGGGATAAATCGGGCGGCAAAGCCCCATTATTGACGGCACGGGCTGTTTCCTCATTGGGATAGGGTTCGATAAAGCGGTCGCGGGGCAAGGCGGGGCGTTCAAACATATTGCCCTCTAAATCGGGGCCATCTTCGACAAAATATTCGGCCGCTATGGCTTTGACTTCATCAAGGGTAAATTCAGGCCCGCCCGCTTGCGCCAAATTGCGGAAACGCACATATTTCATGCCATGACAGGCCGCGCAAACTTGTTGATATACTTTATAGCCGCGCCGCAACGCATTGCGATCAAATGTGCCTAACAGACCGTCAAAACCCCAATCCTGCTTGGCGGGCTGTTTGACTCCTTCGGCCGCCTGCACAGGCACAACAAAAGTCACAGCAAAAGGCAGGGACAAAGTCCCATACAAAACGATGAGTAAAAACATATAAATGGGTTTTGTGATTATCCGTTTCATAATGTGCCTTGCTAACCTTTGGCGGCCTGTTCTGTTTTTGGCAATATGGCATCTGCAATGCTTGCGGGCATTTCTTTTGGCTTTTCAACAAAATTAAGCACAGGCAGAATAATGAGAAAATGCGCGAAATAATAGATAGAGGCAAGCCGTGCCAAAGTAATATAAATGCCCTCGGCGGGCTGTGCGCCCAAATAGCCCAAAAACAGGCAGACAGCAACAAAAATAAAGAAAAATTGGCGGAAAAGTGGGCGATAAGTCCCCGAACGGGTCTTTGCCCTATCCAGCCATGGCAAAGCAAAGAGAATGAAAATAGAGCCAACCATAGCCACCACCCCGCCTAATTTGTCAGGCACAGCCCGCAAAATGGCATAAAAGGGTAGGAAATACCATTCAGGCACAATATGGGTTGGCGTGACAAGCGGATTGGCAGGAATATAATTATCGGAATGACCTAGCATATTTGGAACAAAGAAAATAAAACAGGCAAACACAATGAAAAACACGCCTATCGCAAAGCCATCTTTTATTGTGTAATAGGGGTGGAAAGGGAGCGTGTCCTGCTTGTCGCGCACTGAAATGCCTGTTGGATTATTATTGCCCGGCACATGCAAAGCCCAAATATGCAGACCGACAACGGCAAAAATAAGAAAGGGAAATAGATAATGCAGAGAGAAAAAGCGGTTTAAGGTTGGATTATCAATGGAAAAGCCGCCCCATAGCCAAGTGGCGATAGTGTCGCCAACCCATGGAATGGCAGTAAATAGATTCGTGATAACGGTGGCACCCCAAAAACTCATTTGCCCCCAAGGCAAGACATAGCCCATAAAAGCAGTTGCCATCATCAATAGGTAAATCACCACGCCCAAAATCCACAAAATCTCACGCGGCGCCTTATAAGAGCCATAATACATGCCGCGCAATATATGAATATAAACAGCAATGAAAAACATAGATGAGCCATTGGCATGCATATAGCGCAACAGCCAACCATAATTAACATCACGCATAATATGCTCGACCGAATCAAAGGCAAGGTCGACATGGGGCGTATAATGCATCGCCAAAATAACGCCCGTGATGATTTGCACGACAAGGCAAATGCTTAAAATACTGCCAAAAGTCCACCAATAATTAAGGTTTCTTGGCGTTGGATAATCAATAAAATTATCATGCGAAAAGCGCACAATAGGCAGGCGTGAATCAAGCCATTTTGTAAAACCCGTTTGCGGCGTATATGTGCTTTCGTGACTCATTGGGCTAGCCTATTTTAATGCGTTTATCATTGAGGAATTGATAGGGTGGAATGGGCAGATTGGTTGGCGCAGGCCCTTTGCGAATGCGCCCTGATGTATCATAATGCGAGCCATGACAGGGGCAGAACCAGCCATTAAATTCCCCCGTTTGGCCTAATGGCACACAGCCTAAATGCGTGCATATGCCAACCATAATCAGCCATTCAGGCCGTTCGGCGCGTTGGCTATCGGGCTGTGGGTCGGGCAGTTCATCTAATATAACGGCTTTTGCTTGGGCGATTTCATCGGCTGTGCGGTGGCGAATAAAAATCGGCTTACCGCGCCATTTCACCGTCAAACTTTGGCCTATCTCAATACCGCTTAAATCAATTTCAACAGATGCCAAAGCCAAAGTAGAAGCGTCAGGGTTCATCTGGTCAATCAGCGGCCATGCGACATTGACCGCCCCAATGGCGGCAAAGGCACCCGTTGCTAAATATAGGAATTCACGGCGCGTTTTTGTGTCAATAGGCACTTGCTGTGCGTTTATATTATTTGTCCCTATATTATTTGTTTCTGAGTCGGCCACCTTATTTTCCCCATTATTGCTTAACTGCCAATTAAATACGCCCTACCAATTAAAATGTGAATCACAACCATATAATTCGCCCATTTATAGCATAAATCGCCTTTATGCAAGCCTTTATGTAAAATTTGGCGCAAATTTTCTACAATTTAAGCCCGCTTTTTAATCTCTACACCCAATAATAGACAGAATTTGCGGCGGTGATTGTGCTGGCGCAGAGCAAGACAGACAGGCTCGTGCCTAATAATAGACAGAATTTATGGCTGTGCCTGTGCTTATACCTGTCGCTAGACAAAGTAACCGAATAGAAAGGGCGCAACAGAATATGAGGGCAAGAGGGCAAAGATAATCAGACAGAATATTAGCCTTTGATTCGACCTCTAATTTCAGCCCTTAATATCCAGCGTATCTATCGCGCTTATGGTAAATTACTAATAAACAATAAACCGCAACTGCATGTGTGCCTAAATGCGCGCTTGCACTATTTTTGCCTATTTATCAATAGGTTGCTCTATTTGCACCCCCACTTATCCCCATGATTCTCAAATATTTGAAAAAAATATTAATTTTTTTTATAAATTTTTTAGAGACATACTTAATTTTTTTTATAAATTTTTTTAGAGACATATATGTTACAAACAATTGATAAATATATTGATTAGAAATAATCAATGGACACATTGAATTAACACATCAGAAGAGAGGAAGTTTACGATGACTATAAATACAAAGCCTATTAAAATTGCTATCACGGGCGGAGATGATTTACAGCTGATAGAAGATAGCCGCCGTTTTAACACCGCTGAGGGGCAGATTAGATTAGACAATGCCCCCGCTAGCATGGCATATAGCCTATCGGTTCAAGCAGGCAGTAGCACAGCAACTCCTATTGCGGCCGATGATATAAGCATTACAGGCACTTATGGAACGCTAACAGTCAACCAAGACGGCACATGGAAATATACAGTAAATAATCTCGATGCCGACACAAATGCACTAGCTAGCGGGCAGACGGGAATAGAGCGTTTCACTTTCACCTATACAAGTGGTGGCCAGACTCTTACCCATACGTTGAGCATTAACATTGAAGGCCGTACAGACTATACACCTGCCGGGCATTTTGTTGAGACTTCTACGACGGCAGATTTGACGGTTCATGCTTCAGGCGTGCAAGAGATTTTCACAGGTTCAGGCGATGATATTATCATACGCACCCACAGCTCTTCTACCACTGTATGGACATTAGCTGGGCGTGGCAATGATGAAATATATGGCGGCAGTGGCAGGGATCTTCTCATTGGCGGTGAGGGTAATGATTATCTCTTGGGTGGCGACGGTAATGATACGCTCCATGGCGGCGATGGTAATGATTATCTAAATGGCGGTGATGGTAATGATGGTCTCTATGGCAGCGATGGTAGAGATGCTCTCTATGGCGGCGATGGTAATGATGGTCTCTATGGCGGTGATGGTAGTGATGCTCTCTATGGCGGTGATGGTAATGATTATCTAAGTGGCGGTGAGGGTAATGATTATCTAAGTGGCGGTGATGGTAATGATAGACTCTTTGGCTTCACCGGCAACGATCACCTCCGGGGCGGAGATGGTCATGATACTCTCTATGGCCAAGGTGGTCATGATTATCTCGTTGGCGGCGACGGCAATGATTCTCTCTTTGGCTACGACGGTCATGATCTTCTCGACGGCGGTGAAGGTAATGATTATCTTTATGGTGAAGAGGGCAATGATAGACTCTATGGCTTCACCGGCAATGATTATCTATATGGTAGCAGCGGTAATGATCTTCTCGGCGGCAATCGGGGTAATGATTATCTTTATGGTGGCAAGGGTGATGATTTTCTTGGCGGTGGTCTGGGTGATGATTATTTAGATGGCGGGCTTGGGCGTGATATACTTGTAGGTAAGGCAGGGAAGGATATTTTTGTACTTGGTCTCGCAAACAAACAAACCAGCGATTTGGATATTGTCATAGACTTTGAAAGCGGCGATAAGATAGAAGTGGAAACGATCAGCCGTGCAGAGACCACGCTTGAGGCTCTGCAGAGCGCGGTCAATATACGTTGGACACAAAACTCAGATTATAGCACAGTTTCAGGCATAACGGCTTCACGCTATAATGACCCAAACATACATGATACAATTATTTATCACACACGCGGCACAGATGACACGAGCGATGATATTGTCCTTATGGTGTTAGAAGATTACACCACCCCCCTCACCATAGGTGACTTTGTGGATGAAAAGCCGACCGCTTTTACCCTGTCTAGCACAAATGGTGTGATACAATCAGGTACAAGTGTCCGCAGAAAATTAGCTGATATTGACATTACCGATGATGGGTTCGGCACAAATATGTTGAGCTTAACAGCAGGTGGTACATATTTTGAAGTAATAAAGGACACAAACGGTAATTGGGCACTTTATCTAAAAGCAGGACAAACATTAACCGCTGCTGCAAGCCATACTGCCCGCATTGAGCTAACTGCCACAGGCATAGGCACAACGCCTCCCCCG
>JAPPQG010000075.1 GCA_028816945.1 Alphaproteobacteria bacterium | reverse complement strand
TTTGCAAAAGCAGCACATCGCGTGCGGCGAAATAAAGGCGAAACCCGTCTCTTTGCAACCGTCGGGGAAATTGGCTCAGTGCATTTTGAAAGCAGAACAAGCACAGCCGCCCATGATAAAAATCAACTTGCTTTGGCAAAAAGCGCGTCATTCAATTTATTCGACACAGCCAAATTCGATTTTGCAACATCTATGCCCGCAAATACACGCGACCGTGTCGCGCGTTTGCGCATACGCCAACAAGAATTACTTGATGCGCTTGAAGAAAGCACAGATCAAAAAATTGCCGAAGCGCGGGCGATTATTGACGGCACTTATGTTGTCACAGCCGATGAATTGCTTGCCCGCATTGCACCACAAACGCAAACAGCCATAGGCGGCCCCTATATCCCCCTCAATAGTGGCGCCCCCGATATGCCATACACAATTCAAAAGCAATTTATGCGGATTAACGGCAATCTCGGGCAATTAGTTAATCTCAATAAGTCAATCGCCCATTTGCCACTTGCCGCGCCTGTGCATTATTATAAAGTAACAAGTGGCTTTGGCTCTCGCATAGACCCGTTTAACGAACAATTGGCTTTTCATTCAGGGCTTGATTATGGCGCGCCCACAGGCACACGCGTGCATGCAACCCTGCCGGGCAAAGTCATTAAGTCTAGTCATAAAGGCCCCTATGGGCTAGTCGTTGAAATTGACCATGGCAATGGTTTTCTCACACGTTACGGGCATTTGAAAACCACACGGGTAAAGACAGGGCAAAAGGTCGCATTCCACGATATTATTGGCACAGTCGGCTCATCTGGCCGCTCAACAGGGCCACATTTGCATTATGAAATATGGTATGAAGATAAGGTCAAAGACCCCGTGCATTTTATCCGCGCGGGCAAACATATTTTTCCGTTTAATTAAATATATTTGTAACAATTAAACGTAATTTGTAAGGAGTAACGCATGGCACAAACGACAAAACGAGGGAAAACAGTTCCCTCCATTCTCAGTTCTGACCTACATATTTACGGGCAGATTATGACGAAGGGTGAAATGCAGATTGATAGCATGGTGCAAGGCGATATGCGCGCAAGTTTTCTCACCATTGGCGAAAGCGCCCATATTGACGGGGAAGTTGCCGGCGATGAAATTACTGTGAAAGGCCGTGTGAAAGGCACAATTCGCGGCCGCCGCGTGCATTTATGCGCGACATGCCATGTCGATGGCGATATTTTCCACGAAGCGTTGGCGGTTGAAAGTGGCGCTTTTTTCAATGGCACTGTATGCCGTGAAAAAGACCCATTAGCAAAAGCAAAAGTGCAAGCGCAAAATAATGATAATTCTGTTAAGGAAAATACTGCGCCCTCACAAACAGAAGCGCAAACAAAGGCACAAGCGCAAACAGATAGGCAAGCAAAAACAGACACAGCCAATCTGCCTATTTAGGTTCGCACAAATAATTTAATTTGCGCCCATTTGCTTTACTTGCGAACTTGCCTAACTGTCTGCTTATCAGTTTCCCTGCTTATGAGTTTGCCTGTGCGCCTGCCTGCACGCGATAAGCAAGCGCGGCTTGCATAAATTCATCCAAGGCACCATCTAGCACGGCTTGCGGATTGCTACTTTCTACGCCAGTGCGTAAATCTTTCACCATTTGATAGGGCTGTAAAACATAAGAACGGATTTGATGCCCCCAGCCTATTTCTGTTTTGCTTTGCGCGGCGGCATGGGCTTCTTCCTCCCGCTTTTGTAAGGCAAGTTCATAAAGGCGGGCGCGCAACATACCCCATGCCGTTGCCCTATTTTTATGTTGCGATCTTTCATTTTGGCACTGCACAACAATGCCCGTTGGCTGATGCGTCATACGCACGGCACTATCTGTTGTATTCACATGTTGCCCGCCTGCCCCACTCGCACGGAATGTATCAATGCGCACATCAGATTCAGCTAATTCAATATGAATATTATCATCCACCACAGGATAGCACCAAACACTTGCAAAACTTGTATGACGGCGCGATTGGCTATCAAAAGGGGAAATGCGGACGAGTCGATGGACGCCCGATTCCGTTTTCGTCCAGCCATAACTATTAACACCGCATATTTTAATCACAGCCGATTTAATGCCTGCTTCCTCCCCCGCTGTCTGCTCGATAATGGCGGTTTTATAATCTCTCTTTTCAGCCCAGCGCAAATACATGCGCAACAGCATAGCCGCCCAATCTTGGCTTTCTGTGCCACCTGCCCCCGCATGAATTTCTAAAAAACTATCATTTGCATCGGCTTCGCCGGCAAGCAGAGTCTCTGTTTCCATTTGCGCCGCTTTGGCAAGCATAGCAGTAAGGGCGGTTTCACTCTCCCCAATAATTTCCATATCATTTTCAGCTTCACCCAATTCGATAAGTTCAATATGGTTTGTCAATTCATCTTGCAAAGCGCGGCAATTATTAAGGGCTTCGTCAAGTTGGGTGCGTTGGCGCATGAGGCTTTGCGCTTTTTCAGGGTCTTGCCATAAGTCAGGGTCTTCGGCCTGCTTATTTAATGCCGCCAAACGCGCAACAGATTTATCCCAGTCAAAGATGCCTCCTAAGCAATGTAATGGACTGGCGAATTTTATCAATCATTGCCTGTGTTTCAGCCTTCACAACAACCTCTTATATGGCCTTTTATATTATATGTATATTCTACCCGAATAATTATTCATTGGTTTAGTTATAATCGCTATTTATAATCGTTATTATACTTGTTACTTTTAACTGTTACTTATACTTATTACTTAATAATTGTCACTTATAAGTGTTACCGTCAATAAAGACCACCCGTGCCTGAGCCAATGATTGGGGCTTTTGTTGTTTCAGATTTAGGCGCGGCTTCATTGCGCCCGATAATTCTTTGCTTACGGCCGGGGGCGGGTTCAGTGCCAAGTTTGAAAGCTTCAAGTATCACAGGCCTATCGCCTGCTTGCGCAAGTTCGCCCGTTTGCGCGTTAATGCGCACAAGATTAACAGAAGGGGGAATGCGGAAAGGGGTCGCCGCCGCCTGTCGCAAAGCGGCCAACATAAATTCACGGAAAACAGGGGCCGCCACCTGCCCCCCCGTCTCACCTAATGTATGCGGATTATCAAAGCCAATATAAATGCCAACCGCCAAATCGGGGGAAAAGCCGACAAACCAAGCATCACGGTTTTCATTGGTTGTGCCTGTTTTGCCTGCCAAAGGCTTCCCAACGGCACGAATACTGCGCCCTGTGCCGCGCATAACAACGCCTTCTAACATAGAGACAATTTGATAGGCTGTTTGCGGATTCAAAATCTGCTCGCGATTATCGGGCAAAGCAGGCGCTTCCTGCCCTGTCCATAATCCATTGCAATCATCACAGGCGCGCACATCATGGCGGTAAATGGTTTTCCCATAACGGTCTTGAATACGGTCAATCAAAATGGGTTCAATATATTTGCCCCCATTGACAAGCATGGCATAGGCTGCCGTTAAGCGCATAAGCGAAGTCTCGCCCGCCCCCAACGCCATTGATAAAACGGGGGGCATATAATCGACAATACCAAAGCGGCGCGCATATTCAACCACAGGACGCATGCCGATTTGTTGTGCCAAACGCACAGTCATTAAATTACGGCTTTTCTCAATGCCGAGCCGTAAAGTGGAGAGGCCGTAAAATTCACGGCTATAATTTTCAGGCTTCCACAAACCCATATCCCTGCCCTGCTCCATGACAAAAGGCGCATCTAATACAAGGCTCGCAGGCGTATAGCCCGCATCCAAAGCAGCCGCATAAACAAAGGGCTTAAAGGCAGACCCCGGCTGGCGGCTTGCCTGTGTCACACGATTAAATTCGCTGTCCCGAAAACTAAACCCGCCAACCATCGCCAAGACGCGCCCCGTATGCGGGTCGAGCGCAACCAACCCACCATTGACCTCTGGCACTTGGCGCAACATATAATCCCCCATATAATCCTGCTGGGGCAATTCATTCTGTGTGTCTTGTTGGCTTGCTTCTTGTTGGCCTATCTTTTTTTGGTTCGCTTCTTGTTGGCCTATATCTTTTTGACCTGTCTTGTCTTGGCTTGCTTTTTGTTGGCTTGCATTTTGCGGGTTTGGCGCATTGAGGGCTTCCACCCATATAATATCACCGACAGCAAGCACATCGGATACAGATTTAATGCGCGGCCCGCGCCCTTTTTTGCGTTTTGCCCGCGCCCATTTAAGCTCCGCAAGCGGGATACGCCCTTCTTCACGCATGGTTTCAAATTCACCCGATATTTTGCGGCGCGGGCGCAAGCCAATAATGGCATGCTCGCCCTCAATCGCCCGCACAAGCGCAAGTCGCCAAGGGGCTAAATCGGTTGGAATGGGGATGGCTCGTAAATGGCTCGCCCAATCTTCATCTATATCGACAATGTTCTGCACCGCACCCCGCCAACCTTGACGGCGGTCATAAGCAACCAACCCTTCCCTTAAAACACGCACAGCAATTTTCTGGTAATGCGCATTCAGTGTGCTACGCACAGACAGACCACCGCCATAAAGGCGGTTTTCACCATAACGTATTTGTATGTCACGGCGCACTTCTTCGACAAAATAAGACGCATCAACACCGCTTAAATTGGAGCGGCGCGGGACAATTTGCAAGGCTTGTGCTTTTGTTTGCGCGGCCTCGTCCGCACTGATAAAGCCATTATCTTGCATGCGGGCAAGCACCCAATTACGCCTTGCAAGCGCACGGGCGGGACGGCGGAAAGGGTGATAATTATTCGGTGCTTTTGGCAAAGCAGCCAGATAAGCCATTTGCGCAAGCGTTAATTGGCTCAATGGTTTATCAAAATAATGCAAAGCCGCCGCCGCCACACCATAAGTCCCCATGCCAAGATAAATTTCATTGAGATAAAGTTCTAGCAATTCATCTTTGCTAAAAGTGCGTTCTAACCGAAAAGCCAACACAGCCTCTTTAAGTTTGCGCTCTATCGTTACATCACCGCTGAGTAGAAAATTTTTAGCAACTTGTTGGGTGATGGTCGACGCCCCTTCAAGGCGGCGATTTTCTAGCAAATTAAAAATGTTTTTTACCGCCGCCCGTGCAATACCGCTCATATCAATCCCATTATGGTCGTAAAAATTCTTATCCTCTGCGGATAAAAAGGCTTGAATAAGTTGTTTTGGAATTGCCCCAATCGGCACAAATAAACGATGCTCTTGTGCAAATTCAGCAAGCAAATCGCCATCACCCGCATGAACGCGTGTCATAACAGGGGGCGCATAATCGGCTAAATGGTCATAGTCAGGCAGTTCCTTATTCAACCGCCACAGATAAATGCCCAGCACAAAGCCGCCTACCGCCGTTAGCGTCAGCCCCAAACCTGTTAGAAATCCAATTATCCGTATAACCATAGCTAATTATTATCCGTCATTTTATGCGCCGCCTATTATGTAGCAGACAAATAAGGCAAGCCTGTGGCAAAATTGCACCATTTAGATAATTAACCCATGATGATGGGGACTATATGCAGTTTTCCACAAGGTTTTAATTTTTTTATGTTCTGTATCTGTTCTAGTTGCAGGCAACTGAATAATATCTTAGTCTCTTTATGTTTTAGTCAAACCAAGCAACCCTTTGTCGGGTTGCCCACCCGATAAAATACCACCATGGGAAAAGGTGGGGATTATTCCAATTTGGTTTGATTAAAACACAGCCCGGCACGTGCGCCGTGGCTGGTTCGCGTGCCGTTTTTGTTTTCGTCACTAGAAATGGAGAAAATATGTGTTTTTTATCTTGTTT
>JAPPQG010000174.1 GCA_028816945.1 Alphaproteobacteria bacterium | reverse complement strand
AGATATTAGCAAAGCAGAATTGCGCGATGAGGCTTTGGCAAAGGCCGATTTGGCACTTCTTAAAGACCCCGCTGAATTGGCCCTTATTCGCCGTTTGGTTGCTTTTCCCCGTGTGGTGGAACGCGCCGCGATAACCCATGAACCGCACAGAATCGCCTTTTTTCTCAGTGCCGTAGCGGCTGATTTTCATCATTTGTGGCAGGCGGGCAAATTAGATGAAGGGTTAAAATTTGTGCAAAAGGACAATAAAAATGTTAGTTTAGCGCGGCTTGCTTTGATTCGGGCAACCGCTATTATATTGGTTTGCGGATTTAATATTTTAGGTGTGACCCCGCAAGAGACATTATAACAAGAGACATTATAAAAAGTGACATGCAAAAGATAAAAAGCGACATTGTAAAAGAACTATCATTTAGAGGTGTAAGGTGGCGTAAAGCGTAAAGCATAAATGTGAAGTGTAAAGTGTAAAACAAAAACCGGGCCTGAAAGGGGATAGGATATGACGCAAACGCCAAATGACGACCACGAATTAGGACAAGATACAGATGTTAATATTAGCGAGCCATCGCCTGATGCGGCTTACCATGACCATGCGCTAGATAAAAAGACGGCGCGCTCTTCATGGTTTGCTGTAAGCATTGGCGCATTTGTGATTAGCGGTGTTTTGGCAGGCATTATCTATCTTGCCTATATGAAAGGCATTGAATATGGACAAGACCATGTGCCACCGCTCATTGCCGCCGATGATAGTCTTATAAAAGTGCCACCCGAAACAAGCGAAGCAGACAATCGCTTTGAAAATGGGGATTTGCATATTTATGATGTTATTTCTGGGAATGTGGCAGACAATACCGACGCAAAAGCCAGCGCAGAGGCGGGCGCCGAAAATAGCACAGGGGAAACCACAATGACCCCGTCAGGTGATATGGTGTTGCAGGATGAAAACGAGAACATTGCTAATGCCGATTCCCAAATAGTGGAAATGGAAATGATGGATGAAACGCCATTAGCAGAGGCGCAAATAGAACCAATGGCAGAATCAATAACAGAAGCAGAACCATTGGTTTTGTCTGAAAATGCGGAAACTATAATTATTGAAAGTGGCGAAGCGCAAGGCGATAATTTTGTGACGTCATTGGCGGGGGTTTATGCCGTGCAAATTAGTTCTGTGCGCTCCCTCGAACAGGCTGAAATTACCTATGGCCGTTTGCAACAAAGATTCCCTGTTTTGCTTGCAAGCCGTGAGCCAATGGTGCAACGCGCCGATCTTGGCGAACGGGGCATATTTTTCCGCCTTGCTATTACTGGATTTGCGACACGCCCCGCGGCAAACGATTTTTGCGATGCCCTTAAAGATGGCGGCCAAGATTGCTTTGTGCGTAAAATAAACTAATAGTCATTGTCTTTATGGCGCAACATGCAGACAAACCACGACAAGCCATAATTTACGGCTTAAACGGCCCTCGGCTTACACAAGAAGAACGCGCCTTTTTTAAGCAATGCAACCCATGGGGCTTTATCTTATTTGCCCGCAATATCGATTCAGCCGCGCAAGTTGCAGATTTGACAGCCGACTTACGCACCCTTGTCGACCGTTCCCCTACAAGCCCACATGTGCCAATTCTCATCGACCAAGAGGGCGGGCGTGTGGCACGGCTCACGCCTCCTTTGGTGCGCGCCTATCCGCCCGCCGCTCTTTATGGTGCGCTTTATGACAATGACCCCGAACGCGCCTGCCAAGCCGCCACTTTGGGTGGCTACCTCATTGGCTGTGATTTGCATGCATTAGGTATAACTGTTAATTGCATGCCATGCCTTGATGTAGCAGGGGCGGGCATGCATGAGATTATTGGCGACCGCGCCTATGGGGCAAGCCCCGATAAAGTGGCACAGTTGGGGCGGGCGGCGGCCAAAGGCTTAATGCAGGCAGGCATATTGCCTGTTATGAAACATATACCGGGGCATGGGCGCGGGCAGTTAGACAGCCATCTTGCCTTGCCAAAAGTGACAACAAAGCGCGCTGAATTAGAGCAAACAGACTTCGAGGCCTTCCGCCAATGTGCCTATTTACCACTTGCGATGACCGCTCATATATGTTTTGAAGCCCTCGATAAGCAAGCCGTTGCGACCCACTCAAAACATATTATTCAAACAATTATTCGGGAGTCGATTGGCTTTACGGGCTTATTGATAAGCGATGATATTTCTATGCAAGCCCTCACAGGGACACTTGCCGAGCGGGCGCAAAAAGCCCTCAATGCAGGCTGTGATGTAGTGTTACATTGCACGGGCGATATGGCTGAAATGCAGGAACTTGCGGCTGTTGTGCCACAGTTGCAGGGGCAATCGCTTGCCCGCGCCACCAAAATAAATGAATTATTGGCAAAGTGTCGCCCACAAAAAGTGGCAAATGCAGAGAATCAGTGGCAAAAATACCTATCGGGCATTTTCCCTTAACAAGCGGAGATTGCCCTTAACTAGTAAGAAAGTGTATAAAATGCTAGGAATATGGCTATGACTGATTCGAACACCAACTCTAACCCTGCTTCTGCGTCTGGCTCTGCGCCTACTTCGCCGTCTGCCTCGTCGTCTGATTCTGCGTCTGCCCCGTCGTCTGATTCTGGGCAAGACGGGTTTATTGAAGGCCCGGGCTATACGCGCCCGCCAAGTGAAAAAGGTCGCTTGAACCTTGACCTTGCCAATTATGAAGGCCCGCTTGATGTGCTATTATCGCTTGCTCGTTTGCAAAAGGTTGATCTTGCGCAAATTTCTATTTTTGAATTGGCCGAACAATATATTGCTTTCATCGATGAGGCGCGCCATTTGCAAATTGAAATTGCTGCGGATTATCTCGTTATGGCCGCGTGGTTGGCTTATTTGAAATCCCGCCTGCTTTTGCCGCCACCCGAAAAAGAGGAAGAGCCATCGGCAGAGGAATTAGCCGCCCGTATTGCTTTTCAATTACAAAGATTAGAAGCCATGCGTGAAGCGGCCGCGCAACTTATGGCACGCGACCAATTAGGGCGCGATATTTTTGCCCGCCAAGTAACAGAAGGTATCCGCATTAAGCGACATAGTAAATATGATGCTAATTTGCATGAATTGCTTGCTTCTTATTCGACACAAAAATTACGGCAATATTATTCGAGCTGGACGCCGCCTAAATTGCCAATCATCAGCATTGAGCGGGCGCGGTTGCGATGGGAACGCATAGTTGGGAAATTGCAAGATTGGGCGCGCTTTGAACATATTGTTTTAGAGCAAATGAAAGATCGCAAAAAGCGGCGCACATTAGCAGCAAGCAGTTTCGGGGCTATGCTTGAATTTGTCCGTGATGGACGCATTGAAATACGGCAAGAAAAAAATTGGGGGGAAATTTTTGTCCGCCGCGCCCGCCCCAAACCAGCAGATAATGCAAATATAGGTAATGAATAACATGACAGATATAAACGACATAACAGACATGAATGACATGACAGACATAAATGACATGGCACAAGACATGACAGATGAAACACCGCCCGATAATGCGGCCAATATAGAATTATCAGAGGCAGAAAAGCAGGAGGCTTTGCGTGTGATTGAAGCGGTCTTATTTGTTGCCGCTGAACCGCTTGATGTGGCAACCATTGCCGAGCAATTACCAGCCAATACACCCGTTGAAATGCTTATTGATGAACTCAAACAGCAATATGAAAGCCGCGGCATTCATATTGTTAAACTTGGCAAAAAATATGCTTTTCGCACGGCGGCAGATTTATCTTATGCGTTGGAAAAACATGTCACGGCAAAAAGGCGTTTGTCGCGCGCCGCACAAGAGACATTGGCGATTATTGCTTACCACCAGCCCGTCACACGCGCGGAAATTGAGGAAATTCGCGGCGTAAGCATATCCAAAGGGACAATAGATATATTGCTTGATACGGGATGGGTGAAGATTCGCGGGCGCAGGCGTGTGCCGGGACGACCTGTGACCTATGGCACAAGCGACCACTTCCTATCACATTTTAATTTAGAAAGCCTTACCGATTTGCCGGGCTTGGAGGAATTAAAAGCCATTGGCTTGCTAGATAGCCGCCTGCCGCCGGGCTTTACCATTCCCCAAGCGAATTTAGAGGAATTGCCATTAGAGGATGGGGATATGGGCGAAGATATGCTTGCTATGGATATGCAAGAAATGGAAGAAGGGCAAGATATAAGGGAAGATATAGACGAGGTAGAAAGCCTGGAAAAAGGCTGATTTACGCTTTCTTTACATATAATTTGTCAAATAGATAAAAATGGTTACAATATAATAAAGCATTATTAAATTAAGGGCGAAAAGGATATTCTATGGCACCGAGTGGATTGCAAATATTATTGATTATTATTTTGCTTGTCTTATTATTTGGGCGCGGTCGTATTGCTGCCTTAATGGGCGAAGTAGCAAAAGGTATTAAAAGTTTTCGCGCCGGTCTAAAAGACGGCGGCTTGAAAGATGAAAGCCTAAAAGATAAGGCACAAATTGATGAACGCGACATGGCCGATGACTCAGATGTAATTGATATAAATAAGTCAGACGATAGCGACCATGAATCCGATAAATAATTCCCCATAGGGGGCTTTTATGTTTGATATTGGCTGGGCAGAATTATTATTCTTTGCCGTACTTGTTTTACTCATTATGGGGCCGGCAGAATTGCCTGTTATTTTGCGCCATGTTGGCCGCTTTCTCGCACAAGGGCGTAGTATGATGCGGGAATTTCACAAACATATTGATGATATGGCAAAAGATGCCAATTTGGATGAGATAACAGATAGTGCAAAAGACCTCCACCCATCAAAATTGAAAAGCCGTTTTGCGGATAGTTTTCTCTCACCTGATTTATTTGATGCGGACGATAAAAAGAGGGACATAGTAGATAAAAATAAAGGTAAAGATAAAAATAACGATAAAACAAAAAATAAAGAGCCAAAAACCGATGGCTAATGGGGACACAGACGAGAAAAAATTGGCTGCAAGCGAAGCCCCTTTAATGGAGCATTTGCTAGAATTACGCACGCGCCTATTATATTGCCTGCTTGTTTTATCTGTTGGCTTTATATTGTGTTTTAGTTTGGCCGATGAGATTTTTACGCTTTTGCTTATCCCCTATGAACGGGCGGCGGGTGGTATGGCAGATTTGCAGTTAATTTATACAGCACCGCATGAATTTTTATTTACACAATTAAAACTTGCTTTATTTGGCTCTATCTTTATCGGCTTTCCCTTTTTTGCTGTACAAATTTATCGTTTCATCGCGCCGGGTTTGTATAAAAATGAAAAACAAGCCTTTTTGCCCTTTCTCATTGCCGCGCCTATTTTGTTTATATTAGGGGGGATATTGGTTTTTGCCATTATCATGCCCTTAACAATGCAGTTTTTTTTAAGCATGGAACAGATTGGCACAAATGGGGCCGATATTGTAATGATGAATCGGGTTAGCGAATATCTTGGTTTCACTATGGCCTTGATGTTTGCGTTTGGCTTTTGTGTTCAACTACCGTTTGTCTTAACTTTATTAGGGCGGGCGGGGCTTGTATCCGCGCAAACCCTGCGTAGCAAACGCCGATATGCTATTATTTTAGCCTTTGCGGCGGCCGCCTTCCTCACGCCGCCCGATTTAATTAGCCAAATTGGGCTTGGCATACCGATTTTATTGCTTTATGAAATTTCTATTTTTGCCGTTGCATTTATTGAGAAAAAACAGCATGCCACAGCAGAGGAATGAATAGATATTAAAGAGACATAATTATGTTAGATATTGCCCGTATAAGAGAAGCACCAGACGCCATAGATGCCG
>JAPPQG010000021.1 GCA_028816945.1 Alphaproteobacteria bacterium | reverse complement strand
AAAGGTAAATCATGCAGGATTTAGACATTAAATTATTTTTCAATTTTCGTAGCCCCTATTGCTATCTTGCGTCGAAAACGCTTTTTTCGCTTGTCGATGATTTTCACGCAAAAATTGTTTGGCGGCCGCTTGGCGGTTGGGTTGGGCGTTCGCCCCCCGAACGTGCCAAAGTAAAAATGCCCCTTGTCCGCCAAGATGTTGCGCGTTGGTGCAAGCGGATGAATATCCCTATGAACCCGCCGCCGATAAGCACAGACCCGACCCGTGCCGCCGCCGCCTCTCTTTATGCCGAAACACAAGATAAATTGCGCCCCTTTATTATTGAGACAATGGATATGGAATGGGCGGAAGGCTGTGATATAGGGCAAACAGAAATTATCGCGGAAATTGCCAAACGCATAGGTTTAGATGCAGAAAGCCTCGTTGCCGCCGCCGATGATGCGGCCAATCATAAAAGGTTAGACGAAATTGCCAATGAAGCAGAAAAGTTAAGTGTTATGGGCGTGCCAACTTTTTTGATTGAAGAGCAGATTTATTGGGGCAATGATAGAATTGATTTTGTGCGTGAGGAATTAACAGAGCGCGGGTTAGCCCGTACGCCATAATGTCTGTATGCGATAATAAATGCGCTATACTAACGAACCATATAATGCACCATATAATACGCCATATAGCGCACCATATAAATGAGAAAGAGAGTTCATAATGCTATTATATAATCGAGATGATTGCCCTTATTGTTGGAAAGTGCGCCTTGTTTTATCTTTTGCGGGCGTGGCTTTTGAGACAATCACGGTCGAGCGTGGTACAAAACACCCTGATATGGCGAAATATAATACAGGCACTGTGCCAATAATGGTAGATGAGGTGGCAGATGATAAGCTTGTGCTAACGGAGTCGGCTATTCAGGCAGAATATATCAATGAAGCATATGCAAAGGGCATGTTTTTGACTTCTACCCCTAGCCGCAATGCAGCCATTCGCCAACTTCATCAATATAGTGATGCGACATTTGGTAAGCCGATTTTTGCCTATCTTTCCGAAATACGCAACCGTCCGCAAGAGGAAAGGCGGGCAGACATAATGCAACAGGCAGAAGAAGATTTTGCCGCGGGCTTGCGGTTTTTATCCACAAAGGCTGACATTTTAGGGGGGGCGCAAAAGCCTAATTTGGCCGATTGTGCGCTTTATCCCCGTTTTGCGCTTGCCAAACAATATGGGCTAGATTTTACAAAAGAGCCTCAATTTGTCGCATGGTTTGATGAGATGACCGCGCATCGCGCTGTGCAAGCGGCTGAAAAAGTCTCGTAAAGAATAGGCAAATGGGGTTTGATTTAACCATTTTATAGCCTATAATGGATATAATTTGTATCAAAGAGCGTTCAGTATTAGACTGGCATGCGTGTATAAATTGAGTAACATAAATAATGATAACTAGCTTGTGAAGGAGACTAAAATGGCTATGACTGGTGTATTACGCCCGGGTTTCGTGCAAATTCGGGTTATGGAAATGGAACCATGCTTAAAACATTATCGAGATTTATTAGGGCTGGTTGAAGTCAGCCGTGAGGAAGGCGATAAGCGTGTTTTTCTTAAAGCTTTTGATGAATTTGACCGCCACAGTATTATTTTGCGGCAGGCTGATGAGCCGGGCATGGATGTTATGGGATTTAAGGTTGATAGCCCTGAAACATTGGCCGATATAAAAGCCAAACTAATAGGCGAAGGTATAAAGGTTGAAGATATTCCCGCCGGCGAGCAGCCGGGTCTTGGCCCACGCATTCGCTTTGTCGCACCAACGGGGCATCATTTTGACTTTTACGCTGAAATAGAAGCCTCTGATATAGGGCCTATGACAAAGAATCCAGAGATTTGGCACGAACCGCCTCGAGGCATGGCGGCCATTCGCTTTGACCATTGTCTTTTATATGGCGGCGATATTGACGGCACAGCAAACATTTTTAGAAATTTGCTGAATTTCCGCACAACCGAAATTGTCTATGATGAAGAAAATAAAATGACGATTGCCATTTTCCTAACCTGTTCGACAAAAGCGCATGATGTAGCGCTTGTGCGCCATGAAGCAGATAATAAATTTCATCACTGCTCCTTTTTGGTCGAAGATTGGAACGCCATCGGCCATGCGGCCGATTTAATGGCACGATATAATGTGTCAGTAGATATTGGGCCAACACGGCATGGCATTACACGCGGGCAAACAATTTATTTCTGGGACCCATCAGGGAATAGAAATGAAGTTTTTGCTGGCGGTTATTCTTTCTATCCCGACCACCCGACACGGACATGGACAGCTGACCAAACAGGCAAAGCGATTTTCTATTATGAAAAAGAGCTGAATGAAACATTTCTACCTGTTGTCACTTAATGCGTTTTTACTCTTTTAGCTTTGGTGCCTTTGTAATGGCATTGGGGTAATAGCGTTTGAGTAATAGTGTTAGAGTAATGCCGTTGGGGATAATAGCTTTGGGATAATGGCACAATGCGTAATCTGCTATGGGTGGCGTGCCGCTCATGGCGTGTCATATTTTCTTTAATTGCTATATGCTTGATGAAAGGGCATAAATGTCTATATTTGTTGAGAAATTTACGCTTGGCCGTGGGCCCATAACAGCCGCTGTTAAAGATACGATTGATGTTGCAAACCATCCAAGCCGTGCAGGAAGTAAAGTTTTTGCCAACCGCCCGCCGGCCAAAAAACATGCCGATGTTGTCGAAGCCATATTGCAAGCAGGCTGTCGCCTTATTGGCAAACTTAATTTACACGAATTAGCTTTTGGTATGACAGGAATCAATCATTGGACAGGCACGCCGCGTAATGTCACTTATCCTGATTTTATCCCCGGCGGCTCGTCAAGTGGTTCAGCCGTTGCGGTGGCGGCGAAAAGGGTTGATTTTTCACTTGGTACAGATACAGGCGGCTCGATAAGAGTGCCAGCGGCTTGTTGTGGCGTCTATGGCTTAAAGCCAACCTTTGGGCGCATAAGCCGTAAAGGCGTTATGCCTGAGCAAACAACATTAGATTGTGTCGGCCCATTTGCTGCTAGTTTGCAAATGCTCCGTAAAGCAATGGCGATTATTGATAGCCATTTTCAGACAGACCAAAAAAGCAAAATACGCAAATTAGGGCTTGTCGCATGCGAAGCCGATAGCGATATTCAAAAGCCAATCAATGATTGGGTCGCACAATCGGGCTTGCCCTGCCTGCCGATTGATTTGCCCTCCTTAAAACAAGCCTTTGAGGCGGGGCTTACGCTTATCAATGCCGAAGTTTGGCAGGCTTATGGGGGCTATTTGGATACGGGCAAAATTGATAAAGATGTGGCTAAACGCCTTGTTATGGCAAAGCAAACAGGCGCAAAAGAAATAGAGGCGGCCGAAAAAATCCGCAGCCAATTTACACGCGAAGTAGATGACGCACTCACAAAAGTGGATGTTTTAATAACGCCTTCCTTGCCTGCTTTACCTATGAAATGCCATGAGGCATTGGCGGGCAAGCAAGATTTGAACATTAGCGCTTTGGCGCGCCCATTTAATGTGTCAGGCCATCCCGCCCTTTCTATGCCTGTGCCTGAAACAAGCAACCGCCCAATAGGGTTGCAAATTATCGCCCCTAAGGGTAAAGATGAATGGTTGTTTGAGGCGGCACAGATTTTAGATGAGTCCATTCAAACCAAGCCTAGCAAGGAAAGAGTCTAGCATGAGAGAAAGCCTAATATGGAAAAGAGCTTAATATGAGAAAAAGCTTAATATGGAAAAGAGTCTAATATGAGAAGGAATAGATAATGCCCCGTAATCTTATTGATAAGTCGCAATGGGGCGGCGCAGAAAAATTCGATGCCTTATTGGCCGATATTCGCGCCCGCCGTGCAGAATTTGAAGAGCAACGTTATATTTCACAAGATATTATTGATATATTTAAGGAAATAGGCATTTACCGCGCTTTTGTGCCGCAAAAATTTAGCGGTGATGAAAAAAACCCTTGCGAATTTTTGCAAGCGATTGAAGCCATATCTGCCGCCGATGGCTCGGCGGGTTGGGTGGCAAGTTTTGGCATGAATCCCTTTTATCTTTCTGCTCTGCCTGCGGAGACAATTAAAGAAGTTTGGAAAGATACGCCAGATATTGTTTTTGCCGGCGGCATTTTCCCGCCCCAACCAGCAAGCAGTGTAGAGGGTGGCTTTAAGGTAAAGGGGCGTTGGGCTTTTGCAAGCGGTTGCATGGGGGCTTCCTTATTGGGGGCGGGGATTAAGACAGAGGAGAAAAATGCTTTGCCGCGCATGGCCGTTATGCCGCGTGAAAAAGTAACCATTGAAAAGACTTGGGATGTGCATGGGCTGACAGCCACAGGCAGTTTTGATTTAGTGGTTGAAGATGTGATTGTGCCAATAGAATGGACTTTTACGCGCGGGGCAAAGTCGAATTTGGATTTCCCAATTTTCAAATATCCCGCATTAGCCCTTGCCGCCCAAGTGCTTGCTGTGACAACATTAGGCATTGCCCGTGAGTCAATAGATATTGTTTTGGCGATGGGTGGCAAGCGTGTCTCTGTTACAGGCGCACCCGATATTGGGGAGCGCCCTTATGTGCAAATGGAGATAGCCCAAGCAGAAGCGCAGTTGCGCTCTGTGCGTGCCTTTTTTTATGAAGCAACCGAAGATATATGGAATAGTATTATGAAGGGTGATGAGCCAAGCCATGAACAGATAAATATGGTACGCCTTGCTACCACTTATTTAACCCGCGAATGCACAAATGCCACCCGATCTGTTTATCATTTAGCGGGCATGACGAGTGTATATTACGACCACCCATTATCGCGTTGCTTCCGTGATGCCCATGTGGCACGCCAACACGCCTTTATGGGCGATATTACTTATCAAAATGCGGGCGCGATGATGTTCGGCCACCAACCCCTTCCGGGCTATTTATAAACGAGGCATATTTATAAACGAGGCATATTTATAAACGAGGCATATTTATAAACGAGACATAAAATGATGAAATAAGCATATGGATGCTATGAATTAAGTTAGAAACTATGAGTATAAATTAGAAAATAAGATAGGAGATTATTATGAGTGAAGAAAAGACATATCGCGTATTATTTTGTATTGGCGTAAATCAAAATTTTATGGATGCGCCCGAGTCAGAAATGGGCGAAGTTTGGCAGGCTTTTTCTGCTATGTTAAAGGGCATTGATAAATTGCCGAATCTGAAAGTTTTGGGCGTTATGGATGATGACCGCATTCAAGTTGGCCCATCTTATGGCGCACCTTGGACATGTTATATTATGGCCGATGTAGGCGATTTAGATACGATTATTGCGGCTTGCGATTTTTTCCGTGCAACGCCTGTGGGTGACGGCACTTATAAATTGTGGAAATATTGTAAAGTCGAAGCGCGTATTGGGCGTGAATTGACTATCCCCGAATAGGCAAGATAGAATAGGCATATTATGCAAACTGCGCCACGCCAAATTAGTGACGAACGCATATTTGATGAACTAGTCGCGCGCGTAAAACGGCTAGAAGATGAAAAACATATTCTAGCCTGCATGAATCGCTATATGTATCTATGCGATAAGATAGATGCCGATTTTAATATGGATGACTTGCTCGCCCTCTTTA
Organism: Alphaproteobacteria bacterium; assembly: GCA_028816945.1. Classification (GTDB taxonomy): domain Bacteria; phylum Pseudomonadota; class Alphaproteobacteria; order RS24; family RS24; genus JAPPQG01. The sequence goes on along the minus strand of JAPPQG010000021.1, from coordinate 180 downwards.
CAAAAGATGCTATATGGGAGGGCATTGGCAGGCGTTATGATAAGACATTTGGCCGCTTAACAGGCCGTGATGAAATTGCTGCCATGTTTGCCAAATATATGAAAAAACCGCCCCATTTTACCTTAAATGTCCATGTGCTTGGCAATGCACAAGTCGATATTGATGATAAAGGGGGGGCGG
>JAPPQG010000114.1:2193-5859 GCA_028816945.1 Alphaproteobacteria bacterium | reverse complement strand
TTGGCTGTCGGAAAAGCATTTAATGCTTTTGTCAGCTCATCAAATTTTGCCACTTCTGTATCGGCTAAATTGACCTTTTCGCTTGGGTCATTTTCAATATGATAAAGGGCTTTGCGCCCGTCTGTAAAATTTATCAATTTCCAAGGATAGCGATAAAATGCTGTACCTTCAAAGGCTTGCGTAATATAGTCAGCAACGAGTGGGGTGGATTGTGACGAGGCTTTTGTAGCAATGGCTTGCCATTGGCTACGCCCATCTAATGGTTTGGACTCATCAATAAAATCCGCTAATGGTAAATTGGCCGCTTCCATAAGCGTTGGCAAAATATCTTGCACTGTCACCATGTGTTTAATTTTTTGCGCGCCAAGCTTGCCCTGCCAATAGATAAAGGCAGGGGCGCGCACGCCACCTTCATAAATTGAAAATTTGCCGCGCTGTAAAGGCGTATTATCACTGCCCCCGTCTAATATGGAATTGCGCCAAAACTCCAACCCTTCAAGCGGCAAGGGCGCGCCATACCAATCTTCTAGCAAGCTAAACATGGTGCGTTGTTGCGGCGGCCATGCATCGGGGCTTAATCCCCCATTATCGCTCATAAATAAAATCAGCGTGTTTTCCAAAATCCCCTCTTGCTTTAATCTATCAACCATTTGGCCGATTGCTGTATCTAATTCCGTGACCATAGCGGCATGCACGCGCCGATGTTTATTTTCTATATGCTTATAGCGGGCAATGGTTGCGGGCGGGGCTTCATTCGGCAAATGCGGCGCATTAAAACTGACATAAAGAAACATGGGCTTTTGTTTATCGCGCTTTTCAATAAGTTCTATCGCATCATTGGCGATAAGGTGTGTTGTATAGCCTTCCTCTTTGACTGTTTCGCCATTTCGTTGCCAATCTATGCCGCCGGCATGCACATGGTCATAATGGCCGATACCGCCTGTCACACTGCCATAAAAATAATCAAAGCCGCGCTCCGTTGGCGCATAGGCGCGCTTTCGAAACCCTAAATGCCATTTGCCAACCATAAAGGTTTGATAATCAGCCTGTTTAAGATATTGCGGTAAAAAACGCTCACCCAATGGCACGCCATGATGGTCATTATGGCTCATCGCAAAAACAATACCCAAACGCAAAGGCATACGCCCCGTCATAAGAGCCGCCCGCGTTGGGCTACATGTTGGCTGGGTGTAAAAGCGATTGAATATAACGCCATTCTTGGCAAGTTCATCAATATGTGGGGTTTTTATTTCACTGCCATGATAGCCAACATCCCGCCAGCCTAAATCATCGGCCATAATGAGAACAATGTTCGGCGGCAGGGCAGGATTTGCACCTGTCATATCCGCTTGGTTCGTTGCCTGTGTTGAAATTGCGCTGTTTGTTTGCGCGTTGTTTTCCTCATTATTTTGTTCGCAAGCCGTAAGCCAAACAAAACCAAAGGCCAAAACCATAACCGCACAATAGCGGTATATTATCCCCATAATTTGCCCCCATTGAATACTCATTATTGATTAGATATTAGCGCAGGCAACTATAAATACAAGAAAAAAGGGGCGCAAACGGCTTGCCTATGCACGAGAAACGCCCCCGCGCCACCGCAGGCGAATAAGCGGCGCATAAATGGGCTTTTTCTAGCCATATTTTATGTCATAATAAGCCAATGACCGCATATTCTCTATCATCCACCCGACGCAAACGCCCTTATCTATATGGGCTATGTAAAACCCTATATTGCGGGGTTTTGCTTGGTTGGGTTTTGCTTGGCGGGCTTGTCGCTTGCACGCAGGCTGAGCGCGCCACCCCGCCTAGCACAGAAAATAACCCGCAGGGCTTTGCCTCACGGATTGCGGAGAATACCCGCGCCTTTTTGCGCGCCCTGCCTGATAGGCGCGGCAAACCAACTGCCTATGATAGTGCGCAAGAGGCAAAATCAGGCTTTTTTCAAACCCCTAAAACGGATGATGGCCGCGTGCGTATCGGCTTGCTTTTGCCAAGCGGGGCCGAAGATGAAACCGTGCAAGCGATTGCGACAAGCCTGCTTAATGCCGCCCAGCTTGCCCTATTTGACATTAACCAACCCGCCATAACCCTGCTTATCAAAGACACAAAAGGCACAGAAAATGGGGCGATAGAAGCCGCCCAACGCGCCATTCAAGAAGGGGCAAAATTGCTTATCGGCCCTGTCTTTGGCACATCGGCCAAAGCCATTGCCCCGCTTGCCAAAAAGGCAAATGTGCCGGTTTTGACATTTTCCAATGACCGCAAAATTGCCGAGTCAGGCCTATGGGTGATAGGCTTTCTGCCCGAGCAAAATCTTGACCGCATTATTGCCGAAGCACGCGCCCAAGGCCTTGTGCGCTTTGCCGCCCTTATCCCGCAAACCCCTTATGGCGAACGCATTGAGGCGGCTTTGCGCCCGATTATTACGCGTTACAGTGGCGAACTCGTGCAAATTGAATATTACCAAGAACAAGCCCAATCCATGTTTGACCCCGTCCAACGGCTCGCCCATTATGAAAGCCGCAAACAGGCTTGGGCGGAGGAGCAAACACGCCTCTATAAAGAGGGTCCAACGGCTCGCCCATTATGAAAGCCGCAAACAGGCTTGGGCGGAGGAGCAAGAGCGCCTCTATAAAGAGGCCGAATTGCTTGTCCCAGAAGACACGCCGCCTGAAACATTATTAGAGACATTGGCTGAATTTGACCCAATTATGAAAGCCGAATTTGACGCGCTCGCCCTCACAGAAACCTTTGGCGAATTGCCTTATGATGCAGTGCTTATGCCCGAAGGGGGCATAAAATTGCGCTCCCTTGCCCCCCTACTGCCCTATTTTGATGTTGATCCCCGTCAAATCCGTTTTCTTGGCACAGGCCTATGGGATGACCCCGCTTTGGGGCAAGAGCCACCTCTAATTGGCGGTTGGTATGCGGCACCTGACCCGTCGACATGGCGTAATTTTACAAAACGATTTGAACAAATTTTCGGCTATACCCCGCCGCGCCTTGCCAGCCTTGCTTATGATAGTATAAGTCTTGCCGCCGCCCTAATCGCGATTGATGAGAAAAACCCATTTACGCATGCGCTTTTGACAAATGCAGATGGGTTTGCGGGGATTGATGGTATTTTCCGCCTGACCGAAGATGGTCTTAATGAGCGCGGGCTTGCTGTTTTAGAAATCCGCCGCAAGCGGGCGCATATTATCAGCAAAGCGCCGAAAAGTTTTGTACCCCTTGACCGCGCCCGCCTTTATGCGCCCAATTTTGCGAATTGATTTTCGCTTAATTTTATTATCTGCCTCAAACAAGCGCGGCAATAACACTATCCAAAACAAGACGACCTTTCGGGGTTGCTATCAGCCTTGTTGGGTCATTATGCAAAAATCCCCCTTCAACTAAATTGCGCCATTGGCTTTCATCAATTTGCATATCCAGCGCGGCAAGCCGTGCGCGGGCAAGCCCTTTATTTAGGCGCAAGCCCATAAGCAAAATTTCATCGCGCAATGCGGCCCTATCTAAAATCTCACATTCGGCTAGCCCATGCCCTTTTGCCTTAACGGCGGCAAGCCAAGCGGACGGTTTGCGCTCACCTAATGTTGCATAGCGGCTAATCTGTTTATTTTTTGCATCCCAATAAGTAATGCGCCCATGTGCGCCGGGGCCAAG
>JAPPQG010000114.1:0-1327 GCA_028816945.1 Alphaproteobacteria bacterium | reverse complement strand
TCACAGGGAGGGTTTTAGTCATAAGATAGATTATCGCGTTGGCGATTGGCTAGGCAAGCGGCAACAAGTTGCCGAAACGCATCCGCACGGTGGGATTGCGCGTGTTTTTGCGCGGGTTCTATTTCAGCAAATGTCAAATCACTTCCCTGCGGGACAAATATCGGGTCATAGCCGAAACCTTTATTGCCGCGCGGCGGCCAAGTGAGATGACCTGTCACACGACCTTCAAAACTTTCACAATGGCTATCAGGCCAAGCCAATGTTAAGGCACAAATAAAATGTGCTGTGTGCGCGCCATGAGGAGCAGGCGGCAAGGCGGCTAATTTTTTTTCAAGCTTTTGCTGGGCTTTGGTAAAATCTTTCTCAACCCCCGCCCAACGCGCCGAATATATGCCCGGCGCGCCATTAAGCGCATCCACGCAAAGCCCGCTATCATCTGCCAATGCAGGCAGGCCGCTCGCCACACTTGCGGCGCGCGCTTTTAGTTCAGCATTTTCAATAAAACTTGCGCCCGTTTCTTCTGGTTCAGCCAAGCCCAACGCGGCGGCACTTTTTAAGTCAATATGATAAGGCGCAAACAAAGCGCGCATTTCTTTTACTTTGCCTTGATTATGGCTTGCCACAATAAGCACAGGCTCGGTTAATGGGCGCGCCATTAGCCAATCGCCTGCTTTTGTAATGCAATCAAGTCAGCCATGCCCTTATGGGCTAATTGCAAAAGGGTTGCAAATTGCGCGTCGGAAAAAACTGCTTTTTCTGCCGTTGATTGAATCTCAACCCAACCGCCTGCCCCCGTCATAACAAAATTACCGTCAGCATCGGCCATACTATCTTCGGCATAATCAAGGTCTAGCACGGGCTGGCCTCGATAAATGCCACACGATATAGCCGCCACATGGTCGCGTATAATATCGGTTTTTATTAGCCCGCGTTCGCGCAAACCGCTAACCGCTTGATAGAGGGCAACCCAAGCGCCTGTGATAGCGGTTGTGCGTGTGCTGCCGTCGGCTTGCAAAACATCACAATCAATCACGATTTGGCGTTCGCCCAAAGCGGGCAAATCCACCACAGCCCGCAAACTGCGGCCAATAAAACGTTGTATCTCCTGTGTGCGCCCCGTCTGTTTGCCGAATACGGCTTCGCGGCGTTGGCGGTCATTTGTGGCGCGCGGTAACATGCCATATTCCACCGTCACCCACCCCATATTACGATTACGCAACCACGGCGGCACGCGGTTTTCCACACTTGCAAGACACAAAACATGCGTATCGCCAAATTGGGCAAGACATGCCCCTTCGGCATATTTGGAAACGCCCGCAACCTCCAA
>JAPPQG010000007.1 GCA_028816945.1 Alphaproteobacteria bacterium | reverse complement strand
GGGTTATAAGATATGGCAGATAGTCTCAAAAATAAAATAGCCCTTATTACAGGGGCCGCCTCTGGGCTTGGCTTTGCCGATGCGCAACTGCTTGCAAATGAGGGGGCGCAAGTCATTATAACCGATATAGATGACGAAAAAGGCACAGCCGCCGCCCAAAAAATAGGGCAGGGCGCGCAATTTCTAAAACATGATGTTAGCAGTGAGAGCGATTGGCAAACCATTATCGCACAGATTGAAAAACAATATAAAGGGTTGGATATTTTGGTGAATAATGCAGGTATTGTTGTTTTATCCTCGCCCGAAGATTGCACATTAGAAGAGTTCAAACGCGCCAATGCGATTATGTCAGAAGGCGTGTTTTTGGGTATGAAACACGCTTTGCCTTTGTTGAAAAAAAGCAGCTGTGGTTCGGTCATCAATATGTCATCCACCGCTTCACATATTGGCTATCCTATTTTCTTTGCCTATTCTGCCGCCAAAGGGGCAGTGCGGGCAATGACGAAATCTTTTGCCATCCATTGCCAAAGTGAGGGCTATCCCGTGCGCTGTAATTCCATTCATGCGGGGGCGATTGAGACGCCTATGGTGCAATTTGCGCAAGGCCGTGCCGATGAACCACCGCAAAATATCCCCGATAAAGGCGTTTTGCCGCCCGATTCACTTGGCACACCGCAAGATGTTGCGGCGATGGTTTTATATTTGGCGTCCGATGCTTCGCGTTTTGTCACAGGGGCCGAATTTGTGATTGATAATGGCTTGCTTGCCCGCCCCGCTGGCTAATATAATATGATTGACTGAATGAAAAATCATAATAATATCGGGTTTAGGGCGAACAAGCCGCACAATGAGCCAATAGCAATTTTGCAATAATAGTTTGAGGAAATAAAATGGATTTAGGTTTAAGAGATAAAAATGTGCTAATCACCGGCGCGACACAAGGCATTGGGCGGCGCACCGCTAATTTATTTGCGCTTGAAGGGGCGAATGTTGCCATTTGCTCGCGCTCCCCTGAAAGCGTCAATAAGGCGGTGAAAGAAATAAGCGCATTGGCAGATGGGCAGATTATCGGCGCGCCGTGCAATATCAAAAACAAAGAGGAATATGAAGCTTGGATTGAAAAAATGGTCGAGGAATTGGGCGGTGTGGATATTTTCATTCCCAATGTTTCGGCTGGCGGCGGGGCGGATAGCGAAAAGAACTGGTGGAAAAATTTTGAGGTCGATGTGCTTGGCACAGTGCGTGGCGCAGAAGCCGTCATACCCTATATGGAAGAGCAAGAAAATGGCGTTATTACCATGCTTTGTTCCACCGCGGCGATAGAAACCTTTGCTGTCTTACAGCCCTTTAATGCAATGAAAGCAGCCCTTATTACTTATGCCAAACAGCTCAGCCAAGAATGGGGGCATAAAAATATTAGAGTTAATGCCGTCTCGCCCGGCCCAATTCATTTTGACGGCGGCGCATGGGATATGATTAAAACATCGAGTGAGCGATTTTATGAGCGCACGGAAAAAACCCATGCGCTTGGCCGTTTAGGCACGCCCGAAGAGGTTGCAAATTGTATTGTGTTTCTGTCTAGTCCAGCTTCTGGTTGGGTGACAGGTGTCAATTTTGTCGTCGATGGTGGCTATACAAAACGTGTGCAATTCTAACCATGCCGAACCATTATGGAAATCCGCCGCAAACAAAAAATTAAACGCGTGAGCCGCAAACAGGGGCGCACAGGAACGCCTGTTAAGCCGGCGCCTAAACCGCAATTAGGCTCTGCCCTCATTCCCAAAACGCGCTATACTTCGCACGATTATGCAAAGCGCGAATGGGCGCATATGTGGACAAAAGTTTGGCTATTGGGTTGCCGTGAGGATGATATTCCTAATGTTGGCGACCATATTGTGACTGAAATTGGGGCTGAATCTATTTTGCTTGTGCGGCAAAAAGATAAATCGGTAAAAGCCTTTTATAATGTCTGCTTGCACCGCGGCAATCGGCTTGTCCATGCGGTGGAGACGCCCCAAGAAGAGGCCGCTTATTTTCGTTGCAAATATCATAATTGGGAATATGGGCTAGATGGCGCATTTACAGATATTCCCGATTTGGAAACTTTTCCGCAAGGGGCGCCAAAATGTGGCGGGCTGATAAATCTTCCTTGCGACAGATGGGGGTCTTTTGTTTGGTTTAGTTTAGACCCAAATGTCGAACCCTTAAAAGCATTTCTTGGTGTTATACCCGAACATCTCAACCCCTATCATTTTGAACGCATGGTGCCGACAAAATTTATCACAGTGGAATGGGATTGTAATTGGAAAGCGTCTGTCGATGCTTTTAATGAAAGCTATCATGTGCAAGGCATTCATCCGCAATTACTTTATTATTTGGATGATTTAGATATACAGATTGACTGTTATGACAAACATAGTCGTTATCTCATTGCCTTTGGTGTGTTAAGCCCGCGCGTCATCCCGCCCGGCGAAATCCCGCCCCCCATTAAGCAAGTGATGAAAGATGCTGATATGGACCCCGCCTCCTATGAAGGCTCTGTCTATAATATAAGAGAAGCCGTCCAGCAATATAAGCGCGCCCATGGCCCAGCGCAGGGTAAAAATTATGACGCCCTCAATGATGACCAATTAACAGATGATTATCATTATATGATTTTCCCCAATATTACAATGAATGTGCATGCCGATGATATGATGATGTTTCGCCAACGCCCGCACCCAGACGACCCCAATAAAATGTTTTTTGATTATTGGATGTTTGAATTGCCCGATAATGAATTTGATTGGGATGAATATGAACGCCCCACACATAAACAATATAAGCATGGGGAAATATCGCTTGGGCTAGTGATTAACCAAGATGCGTATAATTTGCCCTTTGTGCAAAAGGGGATGAATAGTAGCGGTTATGAGGGCTTGTGGATTGGCAATCAGGAATTGCGTATCCGCCATTTTCACGACACGCTAGAAAACTATTTATCTGCTTCTACTGCTAAAAAAACAGCCACTAAAAAAACGCCCGCACAGAAAATGCCCGCGCAAAAAACAACTGCCAAAAAATCCCCCGCTAAAAAAACAGGGCAGAAAAAAACCCTCACTAAAAAAACCCCTACTAAAAAAAGAAGAGGGAAAAATAAATGAATTTACAGCAAAGCAAAGACCAGCTCTTAGGGGCTTATCGGCAGATGAAAACCATTCGCGAATTTGAAGAGCGTTTGCATAAGGAAATTATGACGGGGGAAATTGCTGGCTTTACGCATCTTTATGCAGGCCAAGAGGCAGTGGCAGTGGGGGTTTGCGAGCATTTGGACGATAAGGATTTAATTGTCTCAACCCATCGCGGACACGGCCATTGCATTGCCAAAGGCTGTGATGTGAAAGGCATGATGGCTGAAATTTATGGCCGCGCCACAGGGCTTGGCAAGGGCAAGGGCGGCTCAATGCATATTGCCGATTTTGAAAAAGGCATGTTAGGGGCAAATGGGATTGTCGGGGCTGGCGGGCCACTTGCCACAGGCGCCGCATTGGCGGCTAAATTGGACGGCAATAAAAGAGTGGCTATTTCTTTTGGTGGCGATGGGTCGGTCAATCAGGGGGCTGTTTTTGAAGCCATGAATATGGCTGTTGTGCTAGATTTGCCCGTTATTTTTGTGATTGAAAATAATGGCTATTCAGAACATACAGGCGCCGATTATGCGGTTGGCTCAAAAGATATTGCAAGCCGTGCGGCCGCTTTTGGTATGAAATCCTTGCAAGCAGATGGCTGTGATTATTTTTCTGTCTATGAGACAATGGCCGAATTATTAGACCTAGCCCGCGAGCAGGGCTTGCCAAGCCTAGCCGAATTTAAGACCACGCGTTATTTTGGACATTTTGAAGGCGACCCACAAAATTATCGCGCCAAAGATGAAGTTGCCCGCCATCGAGCCGAAATGGATTGTTTGAAAAATTTTCGCAACCAAGCAGATGATTTGAATATTGCATTGGCTGAATTAGATGACATTGATAAACAAGTGCTACAACTGATTGATGAAGCCGTAGAGGCGGCGCGCGCCGCCCCACCAGCCGATAGGTCAGAAATTACCACAGATGTATATATAAATTATGCCTAATCATTATAATCATTATCGCCACGGACTCTATTATGCCAGTTAAAACCTATCGCGAAGCTTTGAATGATGTTTTACACGCTGAAATGGCGCGTGATGAAAATATATTTATTTGCGGTGAAGATGTTTCAGGCGGGGCAGGCGGTAGTTCGGGCGAGCGTGAAGCGTCAGGCGGGATTTTCGGCGTGAGCGCCGGCCTATTGCCAAAATTTGGCGATTTGCGCGTTTTAGATACGCCCATTTCAGAAAATGCCATTGTTGGGCTAGCCGTTGGTGCGTCTTTGGCAGGCAAGCGCGGCATTGCTGAAATTATGTTTGCCGATTTTCTAGGGCTAGCCCTCGACCAAGCCATGAATCAGGCGGCGAAATTTCGCTATATGTCGGGCGGTAAGGCAAAATGCCCTGTCACTATCCGTGTTCCTTATGGAGCGGGCATGAATATGGCGGCACAGCATAGCCAAGCCATGTATCAAATTATGACCTCTATACCGGGCTTAAAAATTGTTATGCCGTCTAATCCAGCAGATGCAAAAGGCTTGCTAACAAGTGCAATACGAGATGATGACCCGGTGATCTTTTTTGAACATAAAGCCATGTATGGCCGCAAGGGCGAAGTGCCAGAGGGCGAATATATTATTCCCTTTGGCGAAGCTAATTTGCTTTGTGAAGGCGACCAAGCAAGCATTATCACAATCGGCCGCATGGTTATATTTGCTGAAAAGGCAGTTGCCAAATTGCAAGCAGACAATATTCAATGCGACCTCATAGATTTACGCACGACAAGCCCTTTGGATGAGGATATGATTCTCGATAGTGTGGAAAAGACAGGGCGTGTGGTGGTGGTCGATGAATGCCCGCCGCGTTGCTCGATTGCCTCTGATATTGCAGGCTTTATTGCAAGCTATGGGTTTTCGTCTCTCAAAGCACCCGTTGCGCAAATCACCGCCCCGCATGCGCCTATCCCCTTTGCGCGCGAATTGGAACGCGCCTATGTGCCAGGGCCAGACCGTATAGAAGAAGCTGTTCGTAAAATTATTACTTATCAATAGAGAAACAGTTATCAATAGAAAAATATCTATCAATAGAAAGACGCATAAATGGAAAATCGGATTCAAGTTTTAACCATGCCCAAATGGGGTATTGAAATGGAAGAAGGCATTATCCGCGAATGGCATGCCGAAGAAGGCAAAGCCATAAATAAAGGCGATATTATTGCCGTTATTGAGACAGAAAAAATTGCCAATGATGTTGAGTTGGAATTTTCAGGCCTTTTGCGCCGCCGCCTTGCTGTGACAGAACAGGCTTATCCCGTTGGGGCTTTATTGGCGGTCTTTGCCGATGAACAAATATCAGATGCCGAACTCGATGCTTTTATTGCCGATTTTAAGCCACCCGATACAAGTTTTACAGATAAAGCAGACGATGAGGTGCAGCCCACAGCAAAGGCAGAAACTCCAAGTGCAGAAAAAGTGCCTGAATCGAAGGCAAGCGACTCAGCCGAATGGGTGAATATATCGCCAAAAGCGCGCTCGATAGCCGAGCAGGCAGGGTTGGATATAGATAAAGTGACAGGCACAGGACGCAATGGCCGTATATCTTTGCAAGATGTAGAACAAGCCATAAAGGCCCAAAGTGGCTCGCCACAAAGTAGCCCGCCACAAAGTGACTCATCACAAAGTAGCGCGCCACAAAGTGACTCGTCACAAGATGAGGCAGCTAATCCCTATCAAGAAATTGCCTTATCACCTATGCGGCAGGCGATTGCAAAACATTTAA
>JAPPQG010000160.1:4316-5948 GCA_028816945.1 Alphaproteobacteria bacterium | reverse complement strand
ACATAATCCAAGCCAATAGATTCACAAAAAGCAATAGACACTGGGTCGCCCCCATGCTCACCGCAAATACCTAATTTAATATCAGCGCGCTGGGCGCGGCCGCGCGCAACAGCCATTTCCACCAATTCCCCAACCCCCGTCTGGTCCAAAGTAACAAATGGGTCGCTCGCCAATAAACCATCACCAATATAGGGGGCTAAAAACGCATTCGCATCATCACGGCTAATGCCATAAGTCGTTTGCGTTAAATCATTCGTGCCGAAAGAAAAATAAGCCGCCGTTTTGGCAATATCGCCGGCCCGTAAAGCGGCGCGCGGCAATTCAATCATCGCGCCAATTTCATAATTAAGCGGCATATTCTTATGCTCTGCCCGCACAGTATCGCCAACATTGTGAATGCGCTGTGCCATAGCGTCTAATTCACGGTGGCTAAAAATAAGAGGTATCATAATTTCTAAAACGGGTTGGCGTTTGGCTTCGGCTTGTACGGCAAAAAAAGCTTCAAAAATCGCCCGTGCTTGCATGTCATAAATTTCTGGATAAGTCAGTCCCAAACGACAGCCGCGGTGGCCGAGCATCGGGTTGGTCTCAGCCAATTCATTAATGCGCCGCGTAATTTGCGCGGGCGCAACATTGCTTGCTTTGGCTTGGGTGGCAATTTCAGATTCTGACTTTGGCAAAAATTCATGCAAAGGCGGGTCAAGCAAACGGATATTAACGGGGCGACCATCCATAATGCGAAATAATTCGACAAAATCTTGTTTTTGCATAGGCAATATGCGTGCAAGCGGCGCGGCGCGGGCGTCTGGTGTCTCCGCTAAAATCATTTCCCGCACCGCCATAATGCGGTCAGCATCAAAAAACATATGTTCTGTGCGACAAAGACCAATCCCCTCAGCACCAAATTTAATGGCGGTTGCTGCATCTAATGGGGTTTCTGCATTGGCGCGGATTTTCAAGCGGCGGCGCGCATCTGCCCATGTCATAATTTTAGCAAAATCGCCCGACAGTTGCGGTTGTAAAGACGGCACCGACCCCAATATGACGCGGCCTGTGCTACCATCAATGGTGATTATGTCGCCTGCTTTTACCGTATGGCCGGCGGCAGAAAAACATTGCGCTTCTAAATCAATGCGGAGCGTTCCCGCTCCCGATACACAAGGCCGCCCCATGCCGCGCGCAACAACCGCGGCATGGCTTGTCATGCCGCCGCGCGAAGTTAAAATGGCTTGTGCCGCATGCATACCGTGAATATCTTCGGGGCTTGTCTCCATACGCACTAAAATAACTTTACGGCCTGTTTGGGCTATTTGTTCGGCCTCATCAGCCGTAAAAACAACCGCGCCATGCGCCGCGCCGGGCGAAGCGGGCAAGCCTGTTGCTATCACCTCACAAACAGCATTCGGATCAAGCGTGGGGTGGAGTAATTGGTCGAGTGATGTTGGGTTAATGCGTAAAATGGCTTCTTCTTCGCTAATCAGCCCTTCGGCAACCATATCGACAGCAATTTTTAAGGCTGCTTTGGCGGTGCGCTTACCATTGCGGGTTTGTAGCATCCATAATTTATTATTCTGCACGGTAAATTCAATATCCTGCATATCGCGGTAATGGGTTTCTAATTTTTTATAAATC
>JAPPQG010000160.1:2256-4145 GCA_028816945.1 Alphaproteobacteria bacterium | reverse complement strand
GCCTGTTGGGCAGATTGACGGGCCGCTTTGGTGAGGTTTTGCGGGGTGCGAATGCCTGCAACAACATCTTCACCCTGTGCGTTGATTAAAAATTCGCCATAAAAAGCTTTTTCACCTGTCGATGGGTTGCGTGTGAAAGCAACACCTGTTGCCGAAGTTGGGCCAAGATTGCCAAATACCATAGATTGTATATTAACGGCTGTTCCCCAATTTTCTGGAATATGGTGCAAGCGGCGATAGGTTTCGGCGCGCGCATTGCGCCAAGAATTAAAGACAGCAGCAATCGCCCCCCATAATTGCGCCATAACATTTTGTGGAAAACCAGATTCATGCAATTCAGCAACGCGCTCTTTATAAAGGCGGACAATTTCTTGCCAATCTTCGGCGCGCAATGCCGTATCATTGGTGACATTTTCTTGCATTTTATAATCATCGAGAATTTCCTCAAAATAATCATGGCCAATGCCTAACACCACATCACAATACATTTGGATAAAGCGGCGATAACTATCCCAAGCAAAACGCGCATCATTTGCTTTTTTGGCAAGCCCTTTGACTGTTTCATCATTCATACCAAGATTAAGCACTGTATCCATCATGCCGGGCATAGAGGCACGCGCGCCCGACCGCACTGAGACCAATAATGGATTGTCAATATCACCAAAGCGCGCACCAACTGTTTCGCCAATCGCTTTGATAGACTCTTCAACTTGTTGCGTTAGCTCTGGTGGCAATTTGCGGTCATTTTCATAAAATTTTGCGCAAACTTCTGTTGTAATAGTAAAGCCCGGCGGCACAGGCAAGCCAAGACGGCACATTTCAGCCAAATTCGCCCCCTTGCCGCCAAGCAGGTTTTTCATATCCGCCCCCCCTTCGGCATGCCCATCGCCAAAACGATAAACCCATTTTTCTTGCGCCACCTATAACTCCTATTTTCTTTTTTCAATTAAATAAAAATTCGCCGCACTGAGCATGATATTAAGAAAATTATCTAACAAACGATAGCGATTATTTTTTATCTTTTCATCTTCATGGTCGACTAAAATTTTTTCAAAAAAATTATCAATGGGCTTGCGTAAATCAGCAAGCGTTTTAAGAAATGCGCCATATTCAACATCGCCTAACTGTTTATAGGGCGCTATTTTCTCAATCGCTTCATATAGGGCGCGCTCATCTGCTTCTGCAAATAAAGCAGGCGATAAGGGTGCTGCCAATTTATGCGGGCCGCCACAAATACCAGCGGCGCGCTGAAAAGCAGTCAGCAAATTATCGCCATCTTCTGTGGCAAGGAATTGATTTAATTGGCGCGCCTTTTTATCAATCTCGACAACATCATCGGCAAGGTTAAGGGGTTTTGTGCCTACCCCCTGCGACCTATCAGCAGCGATAGGCCCAGCCAATTCGCAAACCGCTTGCGTAATATCCGCCCTTATGCCTTTATCGTGTAAATAAATGGCTAAACGCTCAATCACAAAATCGCGCAAATCAATAATCAGTTGCTTATCTAATTTCTCATCATATAGGTCAAAGGCAAGGGCAAACGCATCGCATAAGGGTAAATGGGTCTTGGTTTCTAACAATATGCGAATAATGCCTAATGCGGCGCGGCGCAACGCATAGGGGTCTTTCGAACCAGTCGGCTTTTCATCAATCGACCAAAAGCCCGCTAATGTGTCTATCTTATCTGTGAGTGCAATGATACAGCTTGCAGGACTTGCAGGGATTTTATCATTTGGCCCGAGCGGTTTATAATGGTCGCGAATGGCGGCCGCCGCTTGTGCGCCCAATCCGTCATGCGCCGCATAATAACCGCCCATAATGCCTTGCAGGCTAGGAAATTCAATCACCATAGAGGTGACTAAATCCGCTTTGCATAAGCCCGCCACGCC
>JAPPQG010000160.1:0-2177 GCA_028816945.1 Alphaproteobacteria bacterium | reverse complement strand
ATTTGCGGGGCAAGTTTTTGCAACCGCTCTGCTTTATCTGCGACTGTGCCAAGTTGCGCGTGAAAAATAATGTTTTCTAAATGCGGCAAGCGGTCACGCAAAGCCGTTTTTTTATCCTGTGTCCAGAAAAATTCAGCATCAGCTAGGCGCGCCCGTAAAACACGTTCATTGCCCGCAATAATGGTCGCGCCCTTATCTTTTGTCTCCATATTAGATATAATAATAAAATAGGGCGCTAATTGGCCGCTCTTTGGGTCTTTTAGGGTAAGATATTTTTGGTGCGTGTGCATAACGGCTGTTAGCACTTCGGGCGGGAGGGTTAGAAAATTTTTGTCAATTTCCCCCATTAAGCAGACAGGCCATTCTATCAGCCCGGCAATTTCAGTAAGCAATTTTTCATTCGCCATAAGCTCTAACCCTTTGGCTTTGGCTAATTTTGTCGCTTGGGTGCGAATGCGTTCCATGCGCGCCTGCGGGTCTGCCAAGACTTTCGCTTTTTCTAATTGGGGTAGATAATCTTTATTGCGTTTTATTGTAATCGGCGCGGGGGCAAGAAAGCGGTGACCATAGGTTACATCACCTGCTATGAGGTCGCTTGCTAACCCATCCATTACAAACGGCACGGGTTGGCCGTCAAACAAGCATAAAATAGAACGCAATGGGCGCACCCAACGCAAACGCCCCGCCCCCCAACACATAGATTTAGGCCATGGGAAAGTGCTAATCAGTTGCGGTAATGCCTCTTGCAAAAATTCTCTTGTCGCACGGGCGGGCTTGTGCTGCACGGATAGATAAAAGTCACCCTTTGGGTGTGTTTTTATTTGTAATTGCTTTGTGTCGGTTAGCCCTTGTGCTTTCAAAAAACCTTCAATCGTCTTTGTTGGCGCATTGACACGCGGCCCTTTTTTCTCAATGCGTTGGGCGGGTATTTCCTTATCTAGCCCATCCAATAATAAAGCAAGTCTTTGCGGCGCAACATAGGTTTGGCTTTGTGTGGGGTGTAGGTTGGCTTTGGCAAGCAAAGCGGTCACAAGGCGCGCTAAATTATCGGCAGCACGCGCCTGCATGCCCGCAGGGATTTCCTCAGAATAAAGTTCAATAATAAATTCCGCCATTTTGCCCGCCCCTATGCCTATTTTAAGCCCGCAAGATAGGCTTGCGCACAAAGTTTCGCCTGTTCGCGCACACGGCTAATATGTTCTTGGCGACTGGTTGCGCTGATTGCCCCGCGCGCATCTAGCAAATTAAAAATATGGCTTGCTTTCATACATTGGTCATAGGCAGGCAAAGCAAGCCCTTGTTCGACTAATTGGCTGCATTCGCTTATCGCATCGTCAAAATGGCGGTGTAATAAATCTATATTTGCGGCTTCAAAATTATATTTTGAAAACTCTACCTCATTGCGATGAAACACATCACCATAGCTCACATATTTATCACTATCCGCCGCTTGATTATTAAAGGCCAAAGCAAACGCATTATCGACACCTTGCACATACATAGCAAGCCGTTCCAATCCATAGGTCAATTCACCCGATACAAGTTCGACATCGAAACCGCCGACTTGCTGAAAATAGGTAAATTGTGAGATTTCCATGCCATATTAAAGGCCAAAGCAAACGCATTATCTACACCTTGTACATACATAGCAAGCCGTTCCAATCCATAGGTCAATTCACCCGATACGAGTTCGACATCGAAACCACCTACTTGCTGAAAATAGGTAAATTGTGAAATCTCCATGCCATCGCACCAAACTTCCCAACCTAGCCCCCAAGCACCGAGCGTTGGGCTTTCCCAATCATCCTCAACAAAACGTATATCATGCGCCATAGGGTCAATGCCTAATGCTTTCAAACTATCTAAATAGAGTGTTTGTATATCGTCTGGCGACGGTTTGAGAATGACTTGAAATTGGTAATAATGCTGAAAACGGTTTGGATTTTCCCCATAGCGGCCGTCCGTTGGGCGGCGCGAGGGCTGCACATAGGCGGCATGCCAAGCCTGCGGCCCCAATGCACGCAATATGGTTGCGGGATGAAAAGTGCCAGCCCCCATTTCCATATCATAGGGTTGCAAAATCACACAGCCCCAATCCGCCCAATAATGTTGCAAATTGAGTATTAAATCCTGAAAGGCCGTTGGTTTAGAGGGTAAAGACATATGGACTCGTTAAG
>JAPPQG010000026.1 GCA_028816945.1 Alphaproteobacteria bacterium | reverse complement strand
ATCTGTGCCTTTGCCTGTATTTGTGCCTGTGCTTGTGCCATGTCATCGTCATTTGCCCCTTTATTATCATCTTGCAAAATGGGTTTCGCAAATTCCACATACCAATCGCAAAATTGACTCCAAATAAAATGATAAATAGCCTGTGCCGCCTCATTAAAGCGATAGGATTCGAGGGCTTGTGTGATATGGTTTTGCGTGCGTACTAATGCGCCAATAATCCATTGGTTAAGGGGTAATTGGGCTGTTTGCGGGTCAATGGGTGCAGTTTCAAAACAGCCATGCATTTGACAAAAGCGCGCCGCATTCCAAAGTTTTGTCCCAAAATTGCGATAGCCCGCAACCCGTGCCTCAGACAATTTAATATCCCGCCCCATCGCCGCCATAGAGGATAAAGTAAAGCGCAACGCATCCGCCCCATAAGTCGCGCAAAGCGTTAAAGGGTCAATTACATTGCCTTTGGATTTAGACATTTTCGCGCCCTTTTCATCCCGCACAAGCGCATGAATATAGACTGTGTGAAATGGCACTTCATCTTTGCAATATAGACCCATCATCATCATGCGGGCGACCCAGAAAAAGATAATATCAAAGCCCGTGACCAATACATCTGTTTTATAATAGCGGGCAAGGTCGGGCGTTTCTTGCGGCCAGCCAAGTGTTGAAAACGGCCATAAGGCAGATGAAAACCAAGTATCTAAAACATCGGGGTCGCGGCGCAATTTTACCTCTTTGCCATAATGCGCTTTTGCTTTTGACATGGCTTCGGCTTCATCATAGGCAACAAATACTTCCCCCTCTTCGCTATACCAAGCGGGGATTTGATGCCCCCACCAGAGTTGGCGGGAAATACACCAAGCATGAATATTTTCCATCCATTCAAAATAAGTTTTTTCCCAATTTTGCGGGATAAATTTTGTTTCGCCTGCCTTGACGGCCGCAATAGCGGGGGCAGCAAGGGTTTTCGCATCCACATACCATTGGTCGGTTAGCCATGGTTCAATCACCGCGTTTGAGCGGTCACCATATGGCACCATATGCGTATGGGGTTCAATTTTCGCAAGTAAATTATTTTCTTTGAAATAAGCAATAACTTTCTCGCGTGCCTCAAAGCGGTCAAGCCCTTGCCAATTTTCAAGGTCAGTCATTTGCAAAAAGGAATCATCTGTTTGCAAATCTAAACATGCGCGCGCATTAAAAATGTTAATCAGTTCTAATTGGCAATTTTTACCAACCTCAAAATCATTAAAATCATGCGCAGGCGTAATTTTAACAGCCCCCGAACCCTGTGTTGGGTCTGCATAAGCATCGGCTACAATGGGAATATGACGGCCAACAATCGGCAGGCGCACCATTTTGCCAATAAGTTTTTGATAACGTTCATCGTCAGGATGCACCGCCACGCCCGTATCACCAAGCATGGTTTCGGGTCTTGTGGTGGCGACTGTTATATGTCCCGTGTCGTCTGCTAATGGATAATTGAAATGCCATAAATGGCCGTTTATTTCCCGCGGCACAACTTCTAAATCGGAGATAGCTGTTTGCAAGACAGGGTCCCAATTTACCAATCTTTTATCTTTATAAATGAGTCCTTTTTCATAAAGTTCAATAAAGAGTTTGCGAACGGCTTGTGACAGGCCTTCATCTAATGTAAAACGCTCCCTACTCCAATCGCAACTTGCCCCTAGGCGGCGTAATTGATAGGTGATTTCTGACCCGCTTTCTTCTTTCCATTGCCAAATGCGTTTGACAAAATCCTCTCGTCCCATGTCATGGCGGGACGGCTTGCCTGCTTCGGCAAGCTGGCGTTCAACAAGCATTTGCGTTGCAATGCCCGCATGGTCGGTGCCCGGCTGCCATAAAACATCACGCCCGCGCATGCGTTCAAAGCGACATAAAATATCTTGCAATGTATTATTGAGCGCATGCCCCATATGCAAACTGCCTGTTACATTTGGCGGGGGAATAACGATTGTATAGGGTTCGGCATTTGGCAGACGGCCTGCCTTAAAGCACCCGCCCTTTTCCCATGCCTCATAGAGCGGCGTTTCAATCGCCGCGGGGTCATAATTTTTATCTAATGTTTTTGTCACAGACTTTATCCAAACAAATCATATTGAAACTCATTAGGGTATACGCCACCCTACCCTCCTTGCTACACATGCCTACACTATGCGGGCATTTGCTTCAAGTCTGCACTTATGAGTGGTTTTTGGTGACAGTTAATTGCGCGCTTAATGAGCGGTTTTTGAGTTCATTTTCTAGGGCTTTTTCAAGCATAGGGGGTAAGTGGGTTGTTAGCCATTCTTGTAATAGGGGATTGAGGGCTTCCAATACTAAAACATCAAGCATGGTGCGCCCTGCCACTTTATATTCAGCGGGCGGGTTATCGCTTAACATTTCATTGACCGCCCAACTAGTATCATGAGTCGTATCACTGGAAGGCGCGGTCTGTTCTGTGGCTTGTGTATTTTCAGGCATTGGCTCACCTGCCAAATGCGCTATGGCACGGGCGATGTCATCAAACTCTGTATTTGCTGACGGGTCTTGTTTGTCTTGCCTATCTTGTCTAGTTTGCCTATTTTGTCCGCTAGCAGTTTGCTTATCGGGCGGCGTATCAATATCCGTATCGCTTTGCATAAAAGGCCTCATTGCTATTCGTGTGCTTAGGGAAACGCAAACAACGCAAATATATAAGTCAGGTCTATAAGTTTAGCAGATTTTCACCCTATGCCAATAGTTTATTCGGTTGAAAGGGCGATTATTTAGCAATTCTTTAAGGTGTTGCGGGCAATTCTAACTGGTTGCGGGTTAAGCCGCCAATGACAGATAAAAGCCGATAGGCAGCAACAATGCGCGCATGTTCGGCTTGAATGAGCGCAACCCGTGCATCTAGCAATTCCTCTTCTGCATCTAGCACATCTAAAATAGAGCGAATGCCTAATTCGCGCTCCTGTATCACACCATTAAGGGCAATTTCAGCCGCTGTAATTTGCTTGCGGGAAGATTCAATTTGCCCGCCCGCGGCATGAAAATCATGCCATGTGACTTTCACTTCCCGCTCGACCTGATTAGAGGCGGCATGCACTTGCATGGTTGTTTGATTCGCCACATGACGGGACGCATTGATGGCTGCTAAACTTCGCCCGCCTGTAAAAAGCGGCATGGTCATTTCAATGCCATAGCGGGTGACCTCTTCTTCCTCCCCTCTTTGCCTAAAAGTTGGGTCATCGGTGACCGAATAATTGCCAAATAGGGAAATTTTCGGCAAGGCACTGCCAATCACACTATAAGTCGTATATTCTGTGCCGCGCGCATTTTCCTGCACGCTTAATAAAGTCGGGCTTTGTTGGCGGGCAAGTTGCAAAGCATCATCAATTCTGGTCGGCAAGCTGGGCAGTGTTTTTGGTGTCTCTAATTGATTGGGTAATTGGCCGATAACTTCTTTATAATTTGCGCGGGCGGCTTCTAATGTCGCTTGCTGGCGGATAAAATTGGACTCCGCCAATTTCAAGCGTGACTCAGATTGCGCCATATCTGTGCGTGTCACAATGCCAACATCAAACTGGTCTCTAACCGCTTCATAGCGTCTTTGCAAAACATCGATATTTTTTTGGCGCAAGCCTAGCACAGCCTCATCGCGCAAAACATTGAGATAAACAGTCGCCGCATTAAGCAAAATCATCTGTTCAGTTGCCCGCAAACTGAGTTCTTGGGCGCGTATGTCGGAGCGGGCTTTGCGGAAATCATTAAAATTCTTGCCACTGGTGAATAAATCCAAAGTTGCATTCACACCCCAACCTTCGGCACGGTTGCGCGGGTCAATTTCAACTCTATCAAGCGATTGACAAAGCCCCGTATCACTTGTGCTGAGGGCTTCACAGCGTGTTTCACTTTCCATTGTGGTCGAGCGCACATAGCCTGTAACTTGCGGCAGGCTTGCGCTGAATGCGGTAATCTGCCTTTGCCGCACAGCCTGATATTGTGAATCGGCAGCCGCTAGGGTTGGATTATTCGCAAGGGCAAGCGCAAGGGCTTCATTAAAACTTTGCGCCCGCGCACCCTGTATCATATGGGGCAATAGAAAGCCCATAAAGGGCAACAGGCAGATAATCACCCAAAGCGGGCGCATTATTCTCGACTTAAAAAATAGGTAAAACACAGACTTTCTCCATTTCATACAGGATGCTTCGTCTAAAAAGAAAATCCTGTTTCCGTCATAAAGCCCGCAACAAGCGGGGCTGTTCTTTCAAACGCAATATGACGGCTAATTCCGCCTTTTTGGCGCGTTAAACATACGCCACACAAAGCCCCTTTATCCTGTGTAATGCAGACAAGGCGGCCATTTTCAGCCATTTGGTCGCTTAATTTTGGGTGGATTTTCGGCACAAACCCATTGATAAAAATAACATCATAGGGGCTTTGCGCGGCCTGCCCTTCGGCATGGTTGCCATTGACAATAACCGCATTATCAATGTTTTGTGAGGCAAGCGTTTGGCTTGCCTGTGCCGTTAAATCGGCATTTTCCTCCAAGCCCACAACCGTATTGCCAAGTGCCGCAAGAACCGCAGTTGAATAGCCAGTCGCACAGGCAATATCTAAAACCAGCTCATTTTCTTGCACTGCCGCCAATTCAGCCAATAAGGCAAAAGTCAAAGGGGCAAGCAACGCCCCACAAGCAAGGGATATGTCTTTATCCATATAGGCAAGCGGGCGCAACTCATCGGGCAAATAGGCTTCACGGGGAATATCGCCCATAATTTTACACAAGCGCGCCTCCCGCACCCCGCCCGGCAAAAGCTGGTTTTCCACCATAGATTGGCGGGCGCGGGTATAATTTATGCTAATTTCATCCATTTTTGACCTCTGCAACGAGTTGCTTCGCAATGAGTTGCTCCGCAATGAATTGCTTTGCAATGATTTGCTTTGCAATGAATTGCTTTGCAATAAGTTGTTTTACTATAATTTGTCAGTATATATACACCCAATAGCGACACGGCAAGCTGTGATGCTCTATACAAATAATAGCACATATAGCATTATGCTAAATTATGTTATATTATTCTAGTCGCCCTTTTCCAATATATCCGCCAATATATTGGCTAATATATTAGATTGAGGCCACGTGGCGGAGTGGCTACGCAGCGGCCTGCAAAGCCGTCTACCCCGGTTCGATTCCGGGCGTGGCCTCCAGCAAGGGAATGAAAGAAAATATAGGGCGAATATAGGGCGAATATGTAAGGGAGCGGATAGAGTGGATGAAAGCGTGGATGAATAGGCAAAGCAAGCAGTGCATGAATAGCATGGCTAGCGTGCATAAAGAGAAACAGAAGGGATAGAGTCGTGCATAAAGAGCCGATTTAGGCTTGCAAAACCCTGCCTTTTTCTATATGCGAGAGAGGGTATAAAGAGTGGATTAGAGGACAAGACAAACCATTCCGCCTTAGCTCAGTTGGTAGAGCAAATGACTGTTAATCATTGGGTCGCTGGTTCGAGCCCAGCAGGCGGAGCCACTCTTTATTATTTGGAGTTTGTAGATAGCAATAAATAAGCAAAAACAAAGTTTTATATCTACAATATAAAGCAATTTATCAATAGAAATCAAGCATCCAGCAAAGCCCCCGCTTGGCTTTGCTATGAACTGCCTATTTTATCCCCTTTCAATTTGACATTTACCCGACTTTCCCTTGCTCTAACAGGCCGAATCAGTTTTATATTCGAACCGTTAATTATGCATTGATTCGGGATAGATACAATGATTCGAATTGCAAAATTAGAAATAGGAAATCTAGGGCAAACATTAATAGGAAACTAAAATGAAATTAAAAAGTGTACAAATTGAAAATTTCAAGCGTTTTACAAACTTGACGATTCACAATATTCCCGAAGAAACAAAATTAATTATACTTGTTGGGCCCAACGGATGTGGTAAATCTTCATTTTTTGATGCTCTCAATAATTTTTAT
>JAPPQG010000238.1:4666-5979 GCA_028816945.1 Alphaproteobacteria bacterium | reverse complement strand
ATTTTAACTGATTTTAGCATTATTTTCAGTTGTATTATAGCTATATCAACCTGTATAGTCTATATGTTTTGAAAAATTGTGTTATGGAACTGGTGGAGAGAGGCAATGCCTAAAAATAAAGAGCAAACAGGCAGGGACCTACCGCTTTTTGGCATTAAAGTGATTGAAATATCCCATATGGTTATGGGGCCGACGGTTGGCTTAATTTTGGCTGATATGGGGGCCGAAGTCATTAAAGTAGAGCCACTTGGGGGCGATAAAACCCGCCGCTTAAAAGGGTCAGGCGCAGGCTATTTCCCCATGTATAATCGCAATAAAAAAAGTATTGCCATTGATTTGAAAACGCCACAAGGCCAAGCCCTTATCCATAAATTGATTATGGGTGCGGATATTTTGATTGAAAATTTCCGCACAGGCATGATGGAAAAATTAGGTCTAGGCTATGATGCACTCGCGGCTAAACATAAAGGGCTTATTTATTGCTCCGAAAAGGGCTTTTTGGCTGGGCCTTATGAAAACCGCACAGCATTAGATGAAATGGCGCAAATGATGAGCGGCTTGGCCTATATGACGGGGCCGCCGGGGCGACCTTTGCGCGCGGGGGCTTCGGTTGTCGATGTTTTAGGTGGCGTGTTTGGGGCAACGGCAATTTTGGCTGCCCTTGCTGAACGCACCCGCACGGGGCGCGGGCAATATGTTAAAAGCGCGCTTTATGAAAGTGCTGTTTTTCTTGTCGGCCAACATATCGCCCAATATGCTGTCACAGCGACGCCAGCACCGCCTATGCCTGTGCGTATTTCTGCTTGGGCGGTTTATGATATTTTTGATACAGCCGATAGTCAGATTTTTATTGGTGTTGTGTCAGATAGCCAATGGCAGATTTTTTGCGATATTTTTGACTTTCCACAATGGGCGGATGAGCCAACATTGGCAACGAATAATATGCGTGTTGCCAAGCGGGAGGAGATTTTGCCCCCTATTCGAGACATGTTTGCTAAGCAAACCGCCGCTGAAATTATTGCAAAATTAGAAGCGGCAGGCTTGCCTTTTGCGCCTGTGCGTAAGCCCGAAGAATTGGCCGATGACCCGCATTTGTTACAATCAAATGGTTTGCTAGATTTGCATTTGCCCGATAATGCGCAAGCGGTTAAATTGCCTGCTTTGCCGATTGAAATGCAAAATCGTCGCTTTGCGTGTCACACAGCTATTCCCGCGATTGGTGCGCATACATTGACAGTTCTGCAAGAGGCAGGCTTATCAAAGCAAGAAATTGCCGAATTGCATGCACAAGCCATTATTGAAGGTGAGAATTT
>JAPPQG010000238.1:2760-4474 GCA_028816945.1 Alphaproteobacteria bacterium | reverse complement strand
AAAACCATACCAACCATATAAGAGGAAATAATATGACTAACATTACCCGCCATTATGCTTTTTCCAATGATAGACAGATTCATTATCGTGTGGCAGGCTCAGGGCCGCCCGTTATTATGTTCCACCAATCGCCGCGCTCATCTGCTGAATTTGAGCCAATTATAAGCGATTGGGCGCAGCGTTTTACAGTCATAGCCCCCGATACGCCGGGCAATGGGCATTCAGACCCATTACCCGAAGAACAGCCCGATATGTTTGACTTTGCCCATGCTATGGCGGGCTTTATGGATGCGATTGGCCTGCAAAAGAGTTGCGTATTTGGCTATCATACAGGCTCGGCCGTTGCTATGGCACTTGCTAAACTTTATCCCGCCCGCGTGGCGTGTGTTGCGCTGAATGGGTTTGCCATTTTAACCCAGCAAGAAAAAGACGCATTTTTATCGGCCTATTTGCCAAAATATTTGCCAGATTGGTCGGGCCAGCATTTAACATGGCTATGGGCGCGCTATCGCGAACAGGTTATCTTTTTCCCATGGTTTGCGGCAAGCAACCAGACCCGTATGCCATATGATATGTCGGATATGGATAAAATGCATGCGCAAATTATGGACCATATATGGGCGGGCGATGCTTATCGCCATGCCTATCATGCGGCTTTTGCCTTTGATAAAAATCCCATTATGAATGCGTTGGAAATGCCTGTTACAATTATGGCTGCCCCGCCTGATCCTTTGGTGGCGCATTTAGATAGGCTTGCCGAATTGCCTGCCAATGTTGTTGTGGAAAGACCAAAAGACGCCCCCGCTTTGCTTGCGCGGGCTTTTGAGGTTTTCAGCGATATTGAACTAGATGATTTCCAGCCACAAACTGCCGCCGCGCCGGCGGGACAATTACACCGCACTTATGTAGGCACAGCAAATAACATTCATACGCGCGTGGCCACAGCGCGCGATACGCAAAGCACAGAAAATAAAGGCGTGGTTTTGCTTTTGCATGATATTTTGCAAAATAGCGCCTGCCTTGAAGCCGACGCAAAAGCATTGATAGAGGCAGGATATGAATTATTTGTGCCAGACTTGCCCGCACATGGTTTATCTGATGAAATAGAAAATGCAGACAAAACTGCTGACGGTTTGCAGACACAATTAGCAGAAAATTTGGCAAATGCCACTGCCTCCTATTTGGCGGCATCTAATAAGCATATATCGCATATTGTGACCTATGGGATGAGTGATGTTATCGGCCATGCTTTACAAACAAGTTTGACAAATACGCATAAATTACCCCAGCCTAAATTGATATGTGTTGCCTGCCTACACCCCGCCACAGATGATGAGGAATTGCGAGAAGATTGGGTGCCTAATTTGACGCCTAATTTTTATGGCGGGCATTTATTGGTCGCGTGGTATGTCGCCCGCGGGCAATCATTATTTTGGCCGCCGCATAATGAGAAAAAGGAATCCATTATTCCCATTGATGAAAACCTAGCACCAGAGGCGGTTGAGGTGCGCTTTAAGGCATTGATGGAAGCCCGCCCAACGGCTCTTACATATGCCCGCCATATGGTGGATAAAGGCCATGCGGGCGCACAAGCCCCCGCAGAAGCGTTATCCCAAGCGCATATTTTACTACCCGAATGGGCAAAAACCATACCCAATGCCGCGTCCATGCCTGCCAATGCACAGATTGATTATTATGAAGGCGGTAGTCTTGC
>JAPPQG010000238.1:1354-2598 GCA_028816945.1 Alphaproteobacteria bacterium | reverse complement strand
CTAGCTGATTGCGTCAATAATTTCCCATGCCGCCCGTTCGCCTGATTCAAAAGCAGCCTCCATGCCGGCATGAAATTGCGCTAAATGTTCGCCGGCAAAATGCAACCGTCCATGCGGTTTGCGGAAATGAGCGACAGAGGCGCGGATTTGCCCCGGCCGCCAATAAGCCCAACCGCCCTGCATATAAGGATATTGCGTCCAACTGTGAATATGGCCAATATCAAGCGCACCTTGTGAGGCGGGGCGTAGCCGTTTCATTTCATCTAAAACAAATTGTTTTTGTGTCTGCTTATCCAATGCGTCAAAGGCGCGCGCTTGCGGCCCATTGAGAAAGCACCACAAAGTGCTTATCTCTTGCTGCTTGCCACCTTGTAAAGCAAAAATACGCTCCAACGGCCCATCCGTCCACATATTTGCGCCTAGCCCATCCTCCTCCCAAAAAGCCCGTTTCGGTATGAGGAAAACACTTGTTGCGGCCGAATAGGGCATGTTTTGAATAAGCATGTTTTGCGCTTTGGGCGGTCGTGGGCTTATGTCAATATGGCGCAAGACAGAAAAGGGCAGGGCGGCAATCACAAAATCTGCTTGATAGGTCTCGCCCTTATTGGTCTGCGCTTTAATGCCATATTTATCTTGTGTAAGCTTTGTCACTTGCTGGTTGAGCCGCACCGCCTGTCCTAATTTGCTTGCCATAGATTCAGCAAGCCGTGAAGTGCCACCTTGCACATGTTGCGTTTTGCCTAATGTCCGCTCGACGGCAAATAATTTGGCTTTTCGTAATTCGCTAAGTGCGGACATATCGTGCAAACTAGCAGCATTGAATTGCTGGGCAATAAGGCGCAAGGCGGCTGCCGATGCGCCTTGCTGTTTAAGATAAATATCATATGGCATATCATAAACAAGGTTCGCCTGTTGCTCCCATGCCGTTATGTCAATGAGCGGATTTTGGCGCAAATAATGACTGGCAAGGGTAAATGGGGTCAGGGCGCGCTCATGTGCAGGCAGGGGATTATGTGGGGAATTCTGCCAATTTTTCAGGCTTATTTTATGTTCGCCAAGTGCAATCAACCATGCGTGCTGAGGTGGGGGGATGTCGGCTAATGGCACTTGTAATGCCTGCGCCATATGGCGCATGCGGGCATAGCCGCCGCCAATTTGATAACCGCCTGCTTCGGGTCGGCCGGGGAGAAAGTCCAATGTATAAGCCCGCCCGCCTACACGCCCCGCGGCTTCTAGGACAAGAA
>JAPPQG010000238.1:0-1240 GCA_028816945.1 Alphaproteobacteria bacterium | reverse complement strand
TATGCGCGGCCGCCTTTGCCGATATTGGCTTGCCTAATGTGCCTGTAAGGGTTAGCGCGCAGGCTATTGTTGAATGCGTTAAAAAGGCGCGGCGATTTATTTTCATATTACTTCACCCTTAACAAGAAAAAGTCTTTGTCGAATAATCTCTAAAAGTTTTTTTTGTTTTCATATTTGTTTGCGTGGGTGCTTTGGTTGATATATGCCTGCCGAATGTACCAGCTAGGGTTAGCATAAGTGCCATGCTTGCATGGGTTAAAAAAGAGCGGCGATTTATTTTCATAATGAGTCCTTTCATTTGCGTGGTTTATAATATCATGTGTTTATAAAGATTCTGTGTGCCAAAAATTACTTTTCTTGCCCTTGCCTTTAACCCGTGCTAGATTTTGCTGAATTTGATAATTATCAGGGCGATAAAAGACATTGATAAATTCAACAGGGCGGCCGTTTGCATCATATACTATGCGCTCGACTTTCAGTAATGCTGTGCCTACTTTAACATTTAATTGTGTTGCAATTTCTATATCGGCCAGCACGGCGGTAATAGTTTGACTTGCAGACGCGATATTTGCGCCCGTTTTTTCTATCAAAGCTAAAAGGGGTTGGTTTTTAATATCTGATTTTTTGAATAAGCGGCCAATCTCTTCGGGGATATAGGCTTCGACATAAGAAAATGGCTTTTTATTTTTGTGCCGTGTTCTAATTGTGTGTTGCACTTTTGTGCCGCGGCGAATTTGTAAGGCTTTGGCAATTTCTTGTGAGGCGGGGATATAATCAAATGCTAGGATTTTAACTTTCGTTTTAATCACAATCATAAGCAAATCTTCTAATAGCCCGTCCATATCATTGCGTGTCACGGTTGAGGCACGATTATGGGTGACAAATGTGCCTTTGCCGCGTTGGCGTTGCACGAGCTCATCATCCGCAAGTTCTTTCAAAGCCCGCCTTGCGGTAATACGGGATACCTTAAAATCCCGCGCCAATTCATTTTCTGACGGCACAGACGCACCAATCGAATAATCGCCCGACATTATCTTATCGCGCAAGACAATATAAATTTGATAATAAAGCGGGGTTGGGAAATCTTCTCTTATCATGCTAAAATATCTTTATTTTCAAATAATTAAGCAAATTAAGCGAATCTTCTGCCGAATCTTCACCTGAATCCATGAATAACTACTTTACACTATTTACACCATTATATTACCTTATTTTGACTTATCGCAAAATCCCATTATTC
>JAPPQG010000090.1:3843-6023 GCA_028816945.1 Alphaproteobacteria bacterium | reverse complement strand
GCCGTTGCCATGCCCGCCGAGGTCATAATATCTAAATTGCCTGCATAATTTGGCAAATAATGCCCGGCGCCTTCGACTTCAATAAAAATCATTGTTTTAATGCCTTCATATTCACCAATGCCGGGAATTTTTAATTTCCGATTGCCCGTAAAACGCTCAAATTGGACTTCTTGTTTGAGGCGATAGCCGGGGACATAATTTTGCACTTCGCTCACCATTTGTTTGACACTCTTTTGAATTTCATCCTCATCACCACCAATTGAAAACGCATAAATTGTGTCGCGCATAATCATAGGTGGCTCAGCTGGGTTGAGAATAATAATCGCTTTGCCATGTGTTGCCCCGCCAATCACTTCTACCCCTTTTGCTGTTGTCTCAGTAAATTCATCTATATTGGCGCGTGTGCCAGGGCCGGCTGAACGCGAAGCAACTGAGGCAATAATTTCTGCATAAGGCACAGTCTCACTCACCCGACGCACCGCATAGACCATTGGAATAGTCGCTTGGCCGCCACAAGTCACCATATTGACATTTTGCGCCTCTAAATGTTCGTCCATATTCACCACAGGCACGCAAAAAGGCCCTATCGCGGCGGGCGTTAAATCAACTAATAATTTTTTATCGCGCTGGCAAATCTCATTATGCGTATAGTGCGCGGCGGCAGAGGTTGCATCAATGGCAATTTGAATATCTTGCCAAAGCGGCATTTCCACCGCGCCTTCAATGCCTTTATGCGTTGTTGGATAGCCCAATTCGCAGGCGCGTTTAAGCCCGTCCGATTCACTATCAATGCCGACAACTAAACCCACTTCCAACACATTCGATAAATTGTGGATTTTCATCATAATATCTGTGCCGATATTGCCTGACCCAATCAAAGCACATTTAATTTTGCCATTTGCCGTTTTACCATTTGCAGGGTTTTGCTTATTTGCTTTTGTCATTTTGCTTCCTCATTTTTATTTTCATTAGGGCGCCTCTGCCTATATGCCGCCTTTCTATCGCTAAAAGGGCGGGATTTGAATCTTATAGATGAACGCCTAACATAAACGAGATGAAGCATAAAAAAAAGCAAAAATTGCCGATAATATGGGGATAAAGAGGGTTTATGGGCGCTTTGAACGGATTAGAACACAAGGCAGGCAATGGGATGATATTTATTCGGACATTTGTCCGAAAATTGTTTGACAATGCCTCTTTTTGCCCTTAAAACAACCCCATATCAAAATCAATCATAGCCCAATCAATCATATTTTAATCAATTATGATCCAATTAACCCATTTACAGCAATTAGCGGCAGAAAGCATACATATTATGCGGGAAGTGGTCGCTGAAACGGCCAATCCCGTCATGCTCTATTCTATCGGCAAGGATAGTGCGGTGATGCTCCACTTGGCCCAACAAGCCTTTTATCCTGCACCCTTGCCATTTCCGCTTTTGCATGTGGATACGGGCTGGAAATTCAAACAGATGATTGCTTTTCGCGACGAACAAGCGACTAAATTGGGCTTTGAATTGCTTGTTTATACAAACCCTGACGGCCTCGCCCAACGCATTAACCCCTTTACGCATGGCGCCGACCAGCATACAGATATTATGAAAACACAAGCCCTCAAACAAGCATTAGATAAATATGGTTTTGATGCGGCGTTTGGCGGGGCGCGCCGTGATGAAGAAAAAAGCCGCGCCAAAGAACGCATTTTTTCTTTCCGCTCTGCCAATCATCAATGGGACCCTAAAAAGCAACGCCCAGAAATTTGGAACCTCTATAATGCCCGCACCCATGATAATGAGTCAATTCGTGTTTTCCCGCTTTCTAATTGGACGGAGTTGGATATTTGGCAATATATAAGACAGGAAAATATTCCCATTGTGCCGCTTTATTTTGCTGCTAAGCGCCCTGTTGTGTGGCGCGATAATATGTTGATTATGGTTGATGATGACCGCTTGCCTTTGCGTGAGGGCGAGAAGCCGATGCGTAAATCGGTGCGCTTTCGCACACTTGGCTGCTATCCATTAACGGGCGCGATTGAAAGCCAAGCCGATACATGCGACGCGATTATTGCTGAAATGCTTATCACCCAAACATCAGAACGACAGGGACGGCTTATCGACCACAATCAAAGCGCAAGCATGGAAAAGAAAAAACAAGATGGATATTTCTAATGACCGCCCCCAC
>JAPPQG010000090.1:0-3777 GCA_028816945.1 Alphaproteobacteria bacterium | reverse complement strand
ACATAAAAATGTGGCGCAAGGAAAACCCGCCTCTATTACAGGCGCGGATATTGCAACCTATCTTAAAGCGCATGAAAAAAAATCTCTCTTGCGCTTTATCACTTGTGGCTCAGTCGATGACGGCAAATCAACACTGCTTGGCCGATTGCTTTATGAATCAAAAATGATTTTTACCGACCAGCTAGACGCGCTCAAAAGCGATTCTAAAAAACACGGCACACAGGGCGGCGAAATTGACTTTGCCCTTTTAGCAGACGGATTAGATGCTGAACGCGAACAAGGTATTACGATTGATGTTGCCTATCGTTTTTTTACGACTGAAAAGCGCAAATTTATTGCCGCCGATACGCCGGGCCACGAACAATATACACGCAATATGGCAACCGGCGCTTCAACCGCACAATGTGCTATATTATTGATTGATGCGCGCCACGGTGTGCTAACGCAAACCCGCCGCCATGCCTTTATTGTCTCTTTGCTTGGCATTCGCCATATTGTGCTTGCTGTCAATAAAATGGATTTAGTGGGGTTTAAGCAAGACCCATTTAATGAGGCGGTTGCGGACTTTGCCCGCTTTATTGACAATTTAGAACAAAAACCAACATGGCAGGCCCTGCCTGTTTGCGCACTGGGGGGCGATAATGTCACCACGCCAAGCGCGCATATGGCATGGTATGAGGGCCCAACTCTGCTAACTCTTTTAGAACAAATTGAATGTATAGAAGATGACAGCAAAGCAGGTTTTCGCATGCCCGTGCAATGGGTGAATCGGCCTAATTTAGATTTCCGCGGCTTTTGCGGACAAATTGCCAGCGGGGAAGTGCAAATTGGCGACAATATAAAAGCTTTACCAAGCGGCGGCGAGAGCCGCGTGGCGCGCATTGTGACACAAAGTGGCGATTTGCAAAAAGCCATTAAAGGCCAATCTGTGACTTTAACATTAGAAGATGAAATTGATATTTCACGCGGCGATGTTATTTGCGATGCCACACAGGAAGCGGGCGTGTCTGACCAATTTGAAGCAACCCTCTTATGGATGGCTGATGAGGTGATGCTGCCCGGCCGTTCTTATCTGCTTAAAATTGGCGCAAAAACAAGCACCGCCATTATCCATGCGCCCAAATATAAAATAAACATAAACACATTAGACCAGCTAGCCGCAAAGACACTTGCCTTAAATGAAATTGGCGTTTGCACCCTATCGCTTGCGCGCCCGATTGCCTTTGACCCTTATATTGAGAATCGCCATATGGGCGGTTTTATTCTTATCGACCGCCAGACCAATAATACAGTCGGGCTTGGCATGTTGAAATTTGGCTTGCGGCGCGCGGCCAATATTCATTGGCAAGATTTAGCGATTGATAAAGCGGCCAATGCAAGCCAAAAGGGACAAAACCCCGCTATTTTATGGTTCACAGGTCTTTCTGGGTCGGGCAAATCGACCATTGCCAATGCGGTGCAGAAAGAATTATTTGCCCGCGGGCGACATACATTTTTATTAGACGGGGATAATATTCGGCATGGGCTAAACCGCGATTTAGGCTTTACAGATGAAGACAGGGTGGAAAATATTCGCCGCATTGCCGAAGTGGCGGCCCTTATGGTGGATGCGGGGCTGATTAGTTTAGTGTCTTTTATTTCACCTTTCCGCGCCGAACGCCAACTTGCGCGCGAGCGCGTGCAAGAGGGCGAATTTATTGAAATATTTATCAATACGCCGCTTGCAGTAGCAGAAAGCCGTGACCCAAAAGGGTTGTATAAAAAGGCACGGGCCGGGCAATTAGCCAATTTTACTGGCATTGACAGCCCTTATGAGCCACCTGAGACAGCAGAAATTACGATTGATACAACGCACACAAAGCCCGATGACGCAGCACAGAAAATTATCGCTTATCTAATTGAACGGGGCATTATCCATGCTTAATGAGATTCATGCCTAACGAGATTCATGCATATGCCGAACGAGCTTAACGCATATAAAACAAAGGCGCGGCAGGGCGTAGCCCCCTTATTACACGCCGCCTTTATATGTATCGCAAAACAAGGTGTGGAAAAATTAACCATGCGACAAGTCGCACAGCAAGCAAATTGTGCGCTTGGCACCATGACCTATCATTTTGCCTCTAAACAAGAACTGATAGAATGCGTCTTTATTGAATATGTATTGCCGATTATCCATATCTGCAACCAAGCACATTATCAATTTGACCCTGCAACGGCTTTGCGGGAAGATATAAAAGCAAGCCTGCCATTTGCGACAGAGACAGAACAAATTTGGCGCGTGCGCTTTGCGCTGTTACATTTTAGCACTCATAACCCCCAATTCCGCGCCCTCATACAAAAGACCCAACACACAGCACAGTCTGGTTTAGAAAAACGCTACGCACGGCTGAAAAGCCTTAACCGTTTGCGTACCCCTTTTACAAATAACAGCCTTGCCATACAAACCCTGCTTATTGTCGAAGGGGCAGGCCTTAATATGCTACAAGCCCCTGCTAGCCAACGCGCTCTTTATGGCGAGCAGGTTTTGCATTGGTTTGACAATTTGCTTGCCTAGTTTAGGCATGTCTTGCGGGTATGATTAGGGACATAAATTAGCGGCGCGCAGATGCACTTCGTCAATCTCAGCCAATAATGCGTCTGTCAGGGTGAGTTCATTCGCGGCTAAGGCAATTTTTAACTGCTCTAAATTAGTTGCGCCAATAATGTTAGAGGTCACAAAATCCCGCGTGGTGACAAAACGGCTTGCCATGTGTGCGGGATTGAGGCCGTGTTTTTCAGCTATCGCAAGATAGGCGTCAATGGCTTGTTCGGCCCCCGCTGTTTCATAACGCCCCATGCGCCTTGCCATATGTTTGCGTGAGCCTTCGGGAATTGCGCCCTTTTGATATTTGCCTGTCAGATAGCCCCCTGCCAAAGGCGAATAGGCAAGCAAGCCAATTTGTTCGCGGTGATAAATCTCTGCCCCGCCTATTTCATAAATGCGGTTGAGGAAATTATAGGGGTTTTGCACGGAGACAATGGGGGGTAGGTTTTTTGTCTCAGCAAAATGTAAAAATTTCATAATCCCCCAAGGCGTTTCATTAGATATGCCAATCTGGCGGACTTTGCCTGCCTCGATAAGTTTTTGCAAAACGGCTAATGTATCTTCAATGCGGTTTATTTCTTCGCCGCCGTGCTGATAGCCTAGCCCGCCAAATAAATTGATGGGGCGGTCAGGCCAATGTAATTGATAAAGGTCGATATAGTCGGTTTGCAGGCGGCGCAAACTTTCATCTATGGCTTCGTTAATTTGCGCGGGCGTAAATTCGGTTGGTGAGCCGTCTTTGCGAAACCAAGTATGGCTTGAACGCCCTGTTACTTTTGTGCCTAAAATAACATCCCCGCGTTTGCCTGTTTGTTTGAACCAGTTGCCGATAATGGTTTCGGTTGCGCCTTGTGTTTCGGCTTCGGGGGGAATGGGGTAAAGTTCTGCTGTATCAAAAAAATTCACACCCTGTGCGGTGGCATAATCCATTTGTTCGAAGGCTTCGGCTTGTGGCGTCTGCCGCCCCCATGTCATGGTGCCGAGGCAAATTTCACTGACTTTAATATCTGTTTTACCTAATTGGCGATAATCCATATTATGTCCTCATTATTTCTTGCGTTATTTCCTTATTTCCTTTTGCGCTTTGTTTGCTATGTGCGCTTTGCGCTGGAGCGGGCGATGAGATTCGAACTCACGACCCCAACCTTGGCAAGGTTGTGCTCTACCCCTGAGCTACACCCGCTTCGCAA
>JAPPQG010000208.1 GCA_028816945.1 Alphaproteobacteria bacterium | reverse complement strand
TTGCTATGTTTATTGAGAATTTTGAGAAATTCGAAGCCCATGTCAGCGAAGATGTGCGCACTGCCGCCCCCGCCTTAGCCGCGGCTGAATAACAAGCCCCGCACAGTTTGAAACGCCCCCCACAGCACAACTTGTAATAAATAAAATCTAGCTTGTTTTAACCCTCTCAATGCATTTTATGCTAATTTTGCTTTTATAAACAATAGCATATGCACCACACAGAATACAACCTATAATTTCAATTATTTTCTATTTTCAATCTGTGCTTGTATCTGTGCCGCTTCTTCCTGTGCGGCCGCTATTTCCGCACGAGAAAGGCGCGATTCCAATTTATTAACCTCGCCCTTGACTATGTTCGATTCTAATTCTAGGAACCCCAAACCTTCATTTGCTTTCGCGAGCAAAAACCACATATAAGCCTTTTGATCATGCTTTGGTACATTTTCACCTTCGGCATAGAACCGACCCAGAACTAATTGTGCTTCGGCTAATCCCTGTTCAGCTGCTTTGCGCACCCATTTAACTGCTTCTTTATCATTCTGCGGCACACCTTCGCCTTCGGTATAGGCCAAACCCAGAACTAATTGTGCTTCGGCTAATCCCTGTTCAGCTGCTTTGCGCACCCATTTAACTGCTTCTTTATCATTCTGCGGCACACCTTCGCCTTCGGTATAGGCCAAACCCAGAACTAATTGTGCTTCGGCTAATCCCTGTTCAGCTGCTTTGCGCACCCATTTAACTGCTTCTTTATCATTCTGCGGCACACCCTCGCCACTGACATAATGCCAACCTAGATGAAGTTGTGCTTCAACATGTCCTTGTTCAGCAGCTTTGCGAATCCAGTAAACCGTTGTTTCATAATTGCCTAACGCGTAAGCGGCCCAGCCTTTTTGTAAATCACTTTCTGCATCGGCCCAAGCAGGCGCGGCAAGGATTAAACAAATCGCAAAAATTAAACTTTGTATTTTCATGGCGTCGCTCCAATTAAGCCTTGCGGTCAGGCGGCGGTTATTTCCTTTTTAAGAGTTTGGCGAGGAGAATAAATGGCAGTCTTATTATTTGACGCCAAAAATGCACCTTTTGCATAATACGACCAAAGAAAATTTTGTGTACCGGCAGAGGTTTTGGGGGCGGCTTTGGGCGCGACTTTGCGCCACCACGCCGCGGATTTTGTGTCAATTCTATATATGCCAATGCAATAATCACAGGCTCAAGCCAGCTCATATCGCGCTTTGGTTTGCTCTCGTTCGGCAGTTTTGCGTAACCATTTAATTCTTTCGTCATAATTATCTAATCCGTAAGCCACCTTTCTTTTTTGATAATAAGTTTCTGCATCGGCCCAAACAGGAAGGGCAAATAACGGACAAATTGCGAGAATTAGAGTTTGTATTTTCGTAGGTCGCTTTATTTAGCCCCCTAGCCTCCTAGTCCCTTAGCCCCCTAATCCCTTAGTCCCTTAATCCCCCAGTCCCTTAGCCCCTGTTTCCCAATTTGCTTACCAGCCCAAAAGGAGAAGGACTGGTAAGCTTATTGTTATAGCCTCCCACAACAATGTTTTCTATTTACCAACGAATAAGTAGGTTTGCAAGCTTTTAATGCGCTTATTTTGGTTTCATTCTTTTTTGCGCACTCAAAAATGCAACTTATAATTTAGATAATTTATTTATACTAATTTATGCGTGTATGTCGCGGCCGCTCATAACCTTTGCCTGCCCTATCTTTTGTTCTATCCCCTACCTAATACGCATGTCTAATACTCATGTCTAATACTCATGTCTAATACTCATGTCTAATACGCATGCCTAATATTCATGCCTAATATTCATGCCTAATACTTATGCCTAATACCCTCCCTGCTAATGCGCTTCATCCCAATTTGGCGCCGCTTTGGCATCGACAATCAGCGGCACAGATAAAGCCAGGCGCGGGGCGCAGGCCGCTTCCATAATCTCTTTTGCAAGAGCAATAAGCGGCTTGACCTCACTATTGGCAACTTCAAAAATCAATTCATCATGCACTTGTAAAAGCATGCGCGCTTTTAAGCCCGCCTCCTTTAAGGCAGGGGGTAAGGCAATCATCGCGCGGCGGATAATATCGGCGGCTGATCCTTGTATCGGGGCGTTAATGGCGGCGCGTTCGGCAAAGGCGCGGCGGGCGGGTTGTTTGGCGTTAATTTCCGCTAGATATATTTTGCGGCCAAAAATTGTTGTCACATAGGTTTGCGCATGGGCTTGCGCTTTTGTTGCTTCCATATAATCTTTAATGCCGGGGAATTTGGCAAAATAGGATTTCATATAATCTCTTGCTTGGCCTTGTGGAATACGCAACTGGTTGGCTAAGCCAAAAGGGGATATGCCATAAATAATGCCGAAGTTAATTGCTTTTGCGCGGCGCCTTGTCTCGGCAGGCATATCGGCGACTGGCACGCCAAAAATTTCAGAAGCCGTTAGGCTGTGAATATCTATCCCATCGGCAAAAGCCTGCTTTAAGACTTTTATATCGGCAATATGGGCTAATAGGCGTAATTCAATTTGGCTATAATCAGCACTGACTAATTTATGGTTGCGTTCGGCAATAAAGGCTGTGCGAATGCGGCGGCCATCTTCTGTGCGAATCGGTATGTTTTGCAAATTGGGTTCAGACGAAGCAAGCCTGCCCGTTGTTGTGCCTGCAAGCCCATATGATGTATGTATCCGCCCCGTTTCAGCATGGATAAAACTAGGCAAAGCATCTGTATAGGTGGATTTAAGTTTGGCAAGGGCGCGCCAGTCTAGCACAAGGGCGGGTAAGTCATGGCCTTGTGCGGCCAGCCCTTCTAATATATTGGCACTTGTCGCCCACGCGCCCGTTTTGGTCTTTTTGCCGCCCGCAAAACTCATTTTGTCAAATAAAATATGGCCTAATTGGCGCGGGCTTGCGATATTAAATGGCTCACCCGCAACTGTGTGAATCTTTTTTTCTATGGTCGCCATTTTTTCAGCAAATTCAACTGACAAGCGCGCTAATACAGGGCGGTCAATGCGCATCCCGCAACCCTCCATAGCAACAATGACAGGCACAAGTGGCCGCTCAGTCGTCTCATAAACACTCACCATGCCCGCAAGCACAAGTTCCCGCTTTAAGCAGTGCCAAAGACGCAATGTAATATCCGCATCTTCGGCCGCATAAGCAGTCGCCTTATCTAATGGCACTTGGTCAAATGTAATTTGCGTTTTTCCTGTGCCAAGCAAATCTTTAATGGCAATCGGTGTATGGTTTAGATAAAGTTGCGCTAATTCATCTAGCCCGTGGCCGTGTTGGCCGGCGGCAAGCGTATAAGAGAGAAGCATTGTGTCGTCAAGCGGGGCAACATGTAAGCCGTGCCGCCCTAGCACTTGCAAATCAAATTTAGCATTTTGCAGGATTTTAAGCACAGACTTATCTGCCAAAAGGGGCGATAGGGCTTTTACGACTTCGGCTTGCGATAATTGTTGCGGGGCAGGTTCAGCCAATGCCAAGCCGTCGCTTTGGCCATGCGCAAGCGGGATATAGCAAGCGCGCCCCGGCGCTGTGGCAAGCGAAATGCCAACCAGACGACACGCCATAGCATCTAATCCATCGGTTTCTGTATCCACCGCCACAATCCCGCTTGTCTGCGCGGCCTCAATCCAGTTTTGCAATATGGCTTTATCTGTTACGCATTCATAAGTTGCGGGCGCAATAGGGGGCATAGGGGTAGCAATTTCCCTAATGACTTCCTCTCTATTATCACTGCCACTATTTTCATAGTGATTGCTATCATAATAATTATTGCCCTGCCCGCTTTGTTTTTTGTTTTGCGGTTTATCCTTTGCTTTGTCCCCTGCTTTATCCCCTGTCTTATTTTTTGTTTTACTTTTTGCTAATTTGTCCTGCGGCAATTCAATGGGTTCAAAATCATTCGGGTCAAGCGCATATCTTTTGCCCATGCGCTTGGTTAATGTATTAAATTCCATCGCTTTCAAAAATCCCATTAAGGCGGCGGGTTCTGGTTGTTGCAAGCGCATATCGCTAAAATCTATCGGGCGCGGCGCGTCTTGTTTAAGGGTGACGAGTTCGCGGCTCAAACGCGCTTGGTCGGCATAAGTGATTAAATTTTCACGGCGTTTGGGCTGTGTAATTTCTTCGGCCCGCGCCAATAAATCATCTAATGTGCCATAATCATTTATCAATTCAGCAGCCGTTTTCACGCCAATGCCCGGCACGCCGGGAATATTATCTGTGCTATCGCCTGCCAAAGCTTGCACATCAATAACCTTTTCAGGCGGCACGCCAAACTTTTCTGTAACTTCTTCAATGCCAATATGCTTATCTTTCATTGTATCTAACATATTGATATGCGGGGTGACTAATTGCATTAAATCCTTATCAGAAGAGACAATGGTGACACGCGCGCCGCTTTTTGCGGCTTGTGTTGCATAGCTAGCAATTAAATCATCAGCCTTATTTCCCAATGGTGACACTCGCACCACTTTTTGCAGCTTGTGTCGCATAGCTGGCAATTAAATCATCAGCCTCAAATCCCTCTAATTCAAATTGGGCGACACCAAAGGCTTTAACAGCTTCGCGTATGAGTGGGAATTGCGGCACTAAATCCTCCGGCGCCTCTGCTCGATTGGCTTTATAATCGGGGAAAATATCATTGCGGAAAGAGCGACCAGAAGCATCAAAAATCACCGCCAAATGAGTTGGGCTTGACTTTATATCCCTATCTTGTGCGCCTCTATCATGTGCATCCATATCATCCATGAGTTTTACAAGCATATTGCAAAACCCTGCCACCGCGCCAACGGGCAATTTATCGCTTTTGCGCGTCAAGGGTGGCAAAGCGTGATAGGCACGGAAAATATAGGTCGAGCCATCCACTAAATAGAGATGATCTTTTTTGCTTAAACGCATTATGAACCCCTTAAAGCCTGTTTATCATTTTACGCTTTATAATTTATAATTTATACTTTTTACAATTTATAATTTATACACTTTATAATTTACACTTTTTATAATTTACACTTTTTATAATTTATACTTTGCGACATACGCCCTTTATGATAAGGCTTAACTGAAAGATAGACAAGATGAACCCACACCCACACCCCGATAATGCGATTACTGCCCAAAAGTTAGAAAAAACCTATGCGGGGCAGGCCAATTTACCGCCTAAACACGCCCTTAAAGGCATTGATTTAGATGTGCCGCGTGGCTCTATTTTTGGCCTGCTTGGCCCTAATGGGGCGGGAAAATCGACTTTTATCAACATTCTTGCTGGCCTTGTGGTGAAAACGAGCGGGCGGGCGGAAATATGGGGTTTTGATATTGAAAAAAACCCCCGACAGGCGCGCGCCTCTATTGGGGTTGTGCCACAGGAACTCACGCTTGATCCATTTTTCACCCCCGCTGAATCTATGGAATTGCATGCGGGGCTTTATGGCGTGCCGAAAAAAGACCGCCGCACAATGGAAATTTTAGCCGCTACAAAACTAACAGATAAAGCCTATGTTTATGCGCGCAGCCTATCGGGGGGTATGCGGCGGCGTTTGCTGGTTGCTAAATCTATGGTGCATCGCCCGCCAATTCTGATTTTGGATGAGCCAACAGCGGGCGTCGATATTGAATTGCGCCAACAACTTTGGGATTATATACGCGAACTCAATGCACGCGGGGTTACAATCGTTTTGACAACACATTATTTGGAAGAAGCACAAGCCCTTTGCGACCGTATTGCAATTATTGACCGCGGCACACTTATTATATGCGATGAAACGGTCAATTTATTAAACCTCATTGACCGCAAAACCCTGCTTATTCGCCCAAGCGAACCACTTGATAAAGTGCCACCCCTTTTGCAAGAATATGATGCACTGGTGGTTGAAAATGGCGATTTGCAAATCATTTATAATCCAAGCCAAACAAAACTTGCCGATTTATTGGCTAAAATCAACGCCGCCAATATTACTATTATCGATTTAGAGACAAGCGGTAATAAGCTTGAAAATGTCTTTATGAAATTAACC
>JAPPQG010000081.1:4190-6037 GCA_028816945.1 Alphaproteobacteria bacterium | reverse complement strand
GTTTGCGGGTCATTTCAACCACGCCAAAATCGGACATATCGCCAATACGCACAGGCACTTTATCATTTGCAAACCCCGCACTGAGCGCATTTAAGACGGCTTGATTATCGGACGGTGTTTCCATATCGATAAAATCAATAGCAATGAGGCCGCCAATCGCGCGCAAACATATTTGACGGGCTATGGTTGCGGCCGCTTCTAAATTAACGGCGCGGGCAGGGGCATTATGGTTGCCTGAATTAACATCGATTGTCGTCATGGCTTGCGTATCCTCAATACTAATCCAGCCGCCAGATGCAAGCTCGACCCGCACGGCAAGGGCTTTTTTAATTTCGCTGTGAATATCATAACGTTCAAATAAATCTTCATCGGGCGGGGCTTGGCTAAGCAAGGGCAAAATGGTCTGTATATTTTCCTCACAATAGGCTTGCGCCAAATCAAAACTAGCCGCATCGGCAATAATAATAGAACTTGTATGGTGGCTTATATAATCACGCAAAATGCGTTCAATGCCAATAGAGTCTTTGTGTAAAAGTTGCGGGGCTTCGCTTGTATCGGCCTTATCCAATAATGCGTCCCACGCATGGGCTAATTTTTCCATATCAGCAGCTAATATATTTTCACTCACCGTTTCAGCCTGTGTGCGAATAATCCAACCAGTTTTTTCATGTTGGCTTTCAATATCAAATTGGCTATTTGTTTTTTCTGCTATTGCCATAAGGCGGGCGCGCTCATTTTCATCGGTAATGGCGGAAGATATGGCAATGCGGGATGAATAAGGCGCAAGCACAAAATGACGATTGGCTAAGGTAATATTAGCCGTTAAATGCGCGCCCTTATCCCCTATGCTTGGGCGGGTGATTTGCACAAGCACTGTATCGCCAGCCGCCACACAATCTTGAATATCAGCCTCGCGCATATCGCCTTCTGCCAAAACACTCGCGCCGCGCATATTGAGAAAGCCATCATGGGACTCGCCAATAGTTATAAAAGCCGCCTGTAAGCGCGGTTCAACATGTACCACCCGCCCTAAATAAATGCGCCCAACCATATTATCAGCCGCAACGGGTTCAATAATGAGATTTGTTAGCACACCGTCTTCGACTTGCGCGGCCTGCACAAGCCCCTTATCGACATGGATGAGAAATTCTTGTTGCCTATTATCCATATTACTGCCCCTTTACCACTTTACCACTTTATCATTTATTACTTGTCATTTGTTACTTATCACTTGTCACTATTATGCGCCCGCTCGTCTATATTATAGCCCGCCCCTTGTAAAAGCATAGCGGTTTCATAAAGGGGCAAGCCAACAATGTTTGAATAAGAGCCGTGAATGGCACGCACAAAACGCCCCGCCCGCCCCTGTATCGCATAGCCACCAGCCTTATCCTGCCATTCATCACTTGCTAAATAAGCGGTAATTTCATTCTGCGCCAACCTTTTCATCTGCACCCGTGTAATAATAATTTTAACCATTTCCCGCCCGCCTGCTAGCAAACAAATACCACCATAGACACGGTGGCTACGGGCGGATAAATGGGTTAAGCAAGTTTCGGCTGTCTCTCGTGTTTGCGCTTTTGGTAAAATAGTGCGCCCAGTGGCAATGACTGTATCGGCGGCTAAAATAAATAGCTGCGCTTTTTTTTCTTTATTATGTGATTGGTGAATATAGCGCGCCTTTGTCAAAGCCATGCGGGCTGCATATTGGCGCGGCAATTCATTCTCATATGGGCTTTCATCAATATCGGCCGAACATATTTTATCAGGCACAATGCCAATTTGCGCAAGCAAGGAGGCGCGTTGCGGTGATGCACTTGCCAACCATAAAATAGGCTTATTCATAG
>JAPPQG010000081.1:0-3254 GCA_028816945.1 Alphaproteobacteria bacterium | reverse complement strand
TGTTTCGCCATTTTTCCTGTTTAATCGAATAGCAATAGAGCGCGCATGCGCGGATAATTTCTCGGCCTCTGCCAATTTTATCGCTGACGGGGCAAGCGCATTGAGACTTTCTATATTGGCTCGCATTAAAGTGCTGCGTTTCATAAAATTAAGTACAGATAGGCCTGACGCATAGCGCGCGCTACGGTTGGTTGGCAAAACATGATTTGGCCCGGCGATATAATCGCCAATCGCTTCTGGCGTATAATGGCCTAGAAAAAAAGCCCCGCCATTTCGAATCTTCGCCAATAAGGAGTCAGGCTCAGCAATGGCAAGCGCGACATGTTCAGGCGCTAATCGGTCAATAAGGGGCGGTGCCTGTGTCATAATATCCGCGACCTCTATCACTGCCCCGCAATTTTGCCAACTAGCACGCGCAATATCGGCACGCGGCAAGGTTTTTAATTGGGCTTCTATTTGGTCGATAACGGCTTCGGCAAAATCCGTACTATCGGTTAGCAAAATAGATTGTGCTGCTTCGTCATGTTCGGCCTGTGACAATAAATCAGCCGCAATCCAGCTAGGGTCATTTGTGCTATCGGCAACAATAAGGATTTCAGACGGCCCGGCAAGCATATCAATGCCAACCTGCCCGAAAAGTTGGCGTTTGGCTTCTGTCACATAGGCATTACCCGGCCCAACAATCATATTAACGGGGGCAATGGTTTGTGTCCCATAGGCCAAAGCGGCAATGGCTTGCGCGCCGCCAATGCGGTATATTTCATCCACTTGGGCGCGGCGTGCGGCGGCCAAAACCAGCGGATTTATCTCACCTTGCGGGCATGGCACAACCATAACGAGCCGTTCCACCCCAGCAATTTTCGCTGGCAAAGCATTCATCAAAACAGATGACGGATAATTTGCCGTCCCACCCGGCACATAAAGACCAGCCGCGGCCACCGCCTGCCAGCGATAGCCAAGTGCCAAGCCTAATTCATCTGTATAATAATCATCTGTCGGTTTTTGGCGTGTATGGAAAGCCGTAATGCGTGTTGCCGCCATATCAAGGGCGGCTAATGTTTCGGGGTCGCAATTTACCTCAGCCGCCTCTATTTCATCTGTATGGATACGCAATCTGTCTAATGTTAAATCAAACCCATCCAATTTTGCCGTCAAATCTAGCAGTGCCTTATCCCCATTTGCCCGTATATCGGCAATAATATCAGCAACAATTTTAGTGACATCAGCCATTTGCCCGCGCTGCATGGTGAGCAGGTTTGCAAAATCTGCCTCAAAATTCTTATCCGCACTATTCAGCCTTATCGGCATTGATAACTCCATTTAGAACTATGTCTCATTACTCATGTTACGCATGTTTTGGCTTACTCATATTTTGACCTACTCATGTTTTGGCTTACTCATGTTTTGGTCTATGCGCCGTTGGCCAACTTGCTGTTACATCTTGCATAATGACATTTAATGCTTCAACTGTGAGCCGCAATTCTGCACCAGCAGAAAAGACAAAGCGAATATAGCCCGCAGGCATTGTGAGCGTCTCATGTGGCTCAAATTGGAGCGTCAAAAGTGAAAGCACTTGTTGGCTATGTTGTTTAATGCCACGATTTTGCACATTTGTCACCCCATGAAAATGTATGCCTGTGCGAATACGCGCATTTTCCTTATGGCGCGCCTTTTTCTTATGGCGCGCATTTTGCGTCTCTTTTTGTGTCTCCCCCTGCTTTTCCGTCTGTTTTCCCCCCTGCTTTTCACCCTGTTTTTCGCTCTTTTTTTCCGTCTGTTTTTCGTTCTGCTCTTCCCACAGAAAACGATTAACCATAAGGGCAAAAATACGGGCTTTTTCATCCCAAACCATATCATGTGCCAATAAAACAGCATCTTGCAAAAGAGCAGAGATGAGATTGAGATCATCCACATCACGGGCGATTAAATGCAAAGCCTGCTTATAGGCATTTTCATCTGCTTTGCTTGTTTTATTATTTTGCTTATTTTGTTGCTCTTTGTTAGCCATTTATGTCTCCCGCCATATTTTTGCGCCACAGGCGGATAATTTTTCCTCCAACCGTTCAAAGCCACGGTCAAGATGATAAATACGATTAACGACTGTTTGCCCTTTGGCAACCAAGCCCGCAATAATTAAAGCAACAGAGGCGCGCAAATCCGTTGCCATAACGGGTGCAGCGAGTAATTGTTCGACGCCTTGCACAATAGCCGTATCGCCTTTCAAACTAATTTGTGCGCCTAATCGGGTCAGTTC
The DNA here is from genome assembly GCA_028816945.1 of Alphaproteobacteria bacterium. Taxonomy (GTDB): domain Bacteria; phylum Pseudomonadota; class Alphaproteobacteria; order RS24; family RS24; genus JAPPQG01. The sequence goes on along the minus strand of JAPPQG010000081.1, from coordinate 1,000 downwards.
TTGCACATGCATAAAGCGATTTTCAAATATGGTCTCTCGAATATGGCTTGTGCCGTCGGCAAGACACATAAGGGCCATAAAAGGGGCTTGTAAATCCGTTGCAAAGCCCGGCCAAGGGGCGGTGACAATATGGGTTGGCTGTGGGCGTAGATTCTCGCCACTTACAAGCAAGCCCTGTTTGGTCTGTGTCAGGCTTGCCCCGCTTTGCCGCAAAGCAGGCACCAAAGCACCCATCAATTCAATATCAGCATTTGCCAAAGTTAAAGTGCTACGCGTGGCAATGGCCGCACAGGCATAAGCCCCCATTTCTATACGGTCATGCATAATATGATATTTTGTCCCAGACAGGCTTTCAACACCTTCAATCATTATATGCCTTGTGCCAAGCCCTTCAATTTTTGCCCCCATGGCTTGTAAGCAGCGTCCCATATCGACAATTTCTGGCTCGCTTGCCGCATTATTTATGCAGGTTTCGCCTTTCGCTAAACTTGCTGCCATCATCAGCACATGGGTTGCACCAACGGACACAAAAGGCAAATCAAGGCGCGCCCCCTGCAACCGATTGCCCTTATTTGGGCGCGCAATATGCGCATGGACATAGCCACCCGATACATCAATTTCAGCCCCCATAGCAGCCAAGCCGCGCAAATAAAAATCAACAGGCCGTGTGCCAATCGCGCATCCGCCGGGTAGCGATATATGCGCTTGCCCGCACCGCGCAAGCAATGGCCCCAAAACCCAAAACCCAGCGCGCATTTTAGATACAAGTTCATAAGGGGCGGTGGTGGAATGAATGTTTTCAGCATGCACAGTTAGTTCTGCCTTGTCGGTTTGCGTCACTTGTGCGCCCAATTTAGTCAATATGCTGCCTAGCATGACTGTGTCAGCAAGGGCAGGCGCATTTTGCAAGTGCAATTTTTCCGATGTTAAAAGGGCCGCCACCATTAAAGGTAAAACGCCATTTTTTGAGCCGCTAATCGGCAACACGCCTGATAGGGGG
>JAPPQG010000097.1 GCA_028816945.1 Alphaproteobacteria bacterium | reverse complement strand
ATAAGATATAAGATAATAATATAATGAGTCGCAAACGCACGCATAAGATACGCATTATCACTTGGAACATTAATTCAGTGCGCTTGCGCGTTGGGCTTGCTGTCAAAATCCTCAAAAAATACCAGCCCAATATATTATGCCTCCAAGAAATTAAATGCCAGAATGATGAATTCCCGCAAAAACAATTTCATAAATTAGGCTATCAACATATCGCCTTAAATGGCATTAAAGCCTATCACGGGGTTGCGACAATCAGCAATTTGCCAATCGCAAATGAGCGCATTATCGAATTTGGCGGGCTTGCCGACGGCCGCCATATTGAAACAGAATATAAATTAGGCACGCAAGATTTATCGCTCCATAATTTCTATGTGCCAGCCGGCGGCGATGACCCTGATTGGACAGTGAATGAAAAATTCGCCTATAAATTGGCTTTCTTAGATGCCATGACGGCTTATTTCAAAAAAGCGCGCAATAAAAAAACGGCTCTTCGTGTGTTGGTTGGCGATTTGAACACAGCCCCCTTCGAACACGATGTGTGGTCGTCTAAACAATTACAAAATGTCATAAGCCATACGCCGATTGAGCGTGAAAAATTAGCAAAATTGCAAGCCGCGCATAAATGGGATGATATTGCCCGTGATTTTGTGCCACCGAGTGAGAAACTTTATTCTTGGTGGAGCTATCGGGCGCGCGATTGGGCGTCCTCTGATAGGGGACGGCGGCTCGACCATATTTGGACTAGCCCCGCTCTCAATGGCAAGGTTAAGCATTTTGACATTATACGCACAGCACGCGGTTGGAAACAGCCCTCAGACCATGTGCCTGTGCTAGCTGATTTGCAGATTTAAGCGCAAAGCAAAATGAATCTATGTCCTAACTCATGCTCGAACTTACGCCCTAACGCATGCCCCAATTTACGCCCCAATTTAAGCATTGAGACGATAGCCGCCTTCTGCTGTAATCAATAATTCAGCATTGGATGGGTCGGCTTCAATTTTTTGGCGCAAACGGTAAATATGCGTTTCTAATGTATGGGTTGTAACACCCGCATTATATCCCCAAACTTCCTCTAATAATTTTTTGCGTGGCACAGACTCAGCCCCCGCCCGCAATAAATAACGCAAAATATTTGTTTCCTTTTCTGTGAGGCGAATTTTCCTATCATCCGCACACACTAATAATTTAACCGCTGGGCGAAATTGGTAAGCCCCAATCATAAAACTTGCCGCTTCGCTTTGTTCATATTGGCGTAATTGCGCTCTTATGCGCGCCAATAAAACGCCAAAGCGGAACGGTTTTGTGACATAATCATTCGCGCCCGCCTCAAAGCCAAGAATGGTATCCGCATCTGAATCGGCTGCTGTTAGCATGATAATCGGCGCTTGAATGCCTGCTTTGCGTAAGCCTTTACATGTTTCGCGCCCGTCTTGGTCGGCCAAACCAATATCGAGTAAAATTAAATCGGGGCGGTTTTGTTTAGCTTGGGTCAGCCCGTCAGTGGCTGTTTGGGCATGCAAAAGCACAAATTCCTCATGCAGAGCAAATTGTTCTTGCAAAGCCTCAACGAGTGTTATGTCATCCTCAATCATTAAAATTGTTTGGTTGTGATTCATTTTCACCCCTAATCAATTAAATCGGCTTATCCGTCTATTATGGGGAAATTATAAAAACTGCCAAGCCTTAATTGCATATTTTTGCCAACACATATTTTATAGACACAAATGTGGCAATAACGCACAATCACCACATTAGGATATTATTATGGATATAATTATTGAAACAGCACCTAGCAAGCAAAAGCAAAACGACACGCTTTCTGCCACACCACAGGCGCACCCCCCTACATTGGGTGTGTTCCATTTTCGCCACACCCCATGGCCCCATACCCCATGGCCCTGCGCTTTGGGGCGGGGCGGCATAAGGGCAGATAAAAGAGAGGGCGATGAAGCAAGCCCCGCTGGCACTTGGCCTTTGCGGCAAGTCTGGTATCGCCCTGATAGGTGGCAAAAACCAGACACAAAACTCCCCATACGGGCGATTGCAAAAACAGATGGTTGGTCAGATGACCCAAAAGATACAGCCTATAATAGAGTAATTCGCCGCCCGCATGCCTTTCATTGTGAAACTTTGTGGCGGGATGATAGGCTTTATGATGTTTTTATTGAACTAGGCTATAATGACGACCCGCCTATTGCGGGTAAAGGGAGTGCGATATTTTTGCACCTTGCGACAGAGGATTATGCGCCCACACAGGGCTGTGCCGCGCTCGCCCCCGAACATATGCGCTTATTATTGCCACACTTAACACAAGCCATGACGCTTACTTTTCGATAAGGGCTTGCCCTAAGGGCGCACCCTGAGGCTTTTAGATAAGCGTTTTTATTGGGGCTTTGTTGGTTGGCGGGGACCAAAGATGGCTGTGCCGAGCCGAATATGCGTTGCCCCAAAGCGCAAAGCGGTTGCATAATCACGGCTCATGCCCATGCTTAACAAGCGAATATCATTATCTTGGGCGATTTTTTGCAACAGGGCAAAGTGAGGCGCGGGCGGTTCATGCACTGGTGGCAAACACATAAGCCCGTCAATGGTTAGCCCATAATCGGTGCGGCAGGCTTGGATAAACGCCTTCGCGTCCTTTGGCAAAACGCCTGACTTTTGTGCCTCCTTGCCTGTATTGATTTGTATAAAAAGCTGCGGGTAGCGATTTTGCGCGTGCATTTCGTGGGCTAAGGCGCGCGCCAAACGGGGGCGGTCGAGACTATGGATAGCGTCAAATAAGGCAACGGCTTGCGCCGCCTTTTTCGATTGCAAAGTGCCGATGAAATGCAATTCAATATTATTATAGGCGGTTTTCAAGGGCGGCCATTTTGCGTTTGCTTCTTCTATGCGATTTTCTCCAAAAACACGCAAGCCCGCGGCAAGGGCTAATTTTATGCGCTCGACAGGCACCATTTTAGATACGCCAATCAATGTAACCGCTGAGGCGGGGCGGTTTAACTGTTTTAACTGCGCCGCTAAATCGGCGCGCACGCGAGCAAGTGCGCCTTCTGGTGACTCTATTGACGCCTCTATTGACGACTCCTCTGGTGACTCTATTGGCAAAACAGCGCGCCTTGTTTTTTATGTGGTGCAGACATAATTTATATTCTCTCTTATAAATATAATATTTTCATATAGCAGTTAAACCGATACCCGTTAAGCTTGCTTATTTACTGTTGGCGATACATATTATCAATTATTGATTGATTGCCAATTATTGGTTGATTACCAATTATTGGTTAAATGCCAATTATTGGCTAAATGCCAATTATTGGCAAATGATTATCGTTTTTTGACAAACACCACAAAGCACCCATGCCTATTTTGCACCCACCCGCATATACACCGCCGCCCCGACTTACCCCGCGCCCTGTCTTTCGGCGTGCTTTATCGGGGCGATTGCCGCGCCTGTTTTTTATGACAGATCAGCAAACCGTGCCAGATTGGCGCGCCGTGTTGGCGCATTTACCCAAAAAAAGCGGGGTGATTTTGCGCGACTATCACCACCCTAAACGAAGCCAATTAGCAAGTGATATGGCCGCTGAATGCCAAACCTATCATCACCTCTTGCTGATTGGGGCAGATATTGGCTTGGCGCAAAAATTATCGCTTGGCCTGCATATGCCCGAAAGGCTTGCCCCCCGCCTTATGTGGCGTATGGCGCAATATAGAAAAGGCGCGAGCGCCCGCGCCGCCCCCCCTATGCGCCCCATTACAATGGCCGCGCATAGTTTTAGAGCCGTGCATCTTGCAGCCCAATTAGGTGTCGATGGCGTCTTTCTAGCGCCTATTTTTGCCACGGCGACCCACCCCAAAACCGCCCCTTTGGGCGTTATACGGTTGGCTAGCCTGTGCCAATATGCTAGTTTTTGCGGGAATTTGCCGATTTTTGCGCTAGGCGGTATGGATAGGGCGCAATGGCGGCGGATAAAGGCGTGCGGCACTTATGGCTATGCGGCTATGCGGGGCTTTGTCCCTGCCAATCGCCCCACCAAATAGCAAGGACAGATGACACACAAAACGCGCTTAATTTAAGCATAATTTCATTTCGCCCTTTATGTAAATTGCCAATATGTTATGGTGCGTGCTATATCTGCGTGCCAAGATTTGATTTATAATTTAGGAATAGGAATTAAGAATATGAATAGGTTTCGTCTTTTTATGATTTTGCAAACAGGACGCGCCGCCTATATGGCTCGTTCGGCACTATTTTTAGGCGCTTTGCTTATATTAACCGCATGCGGCGGCAATAAGGTAGAACAAGATTATCCCAATAAAAGGGGCGGTGATGTAGAAAGTGGCAATACAATTTTCGGCAAAGGCGGGTTCAAATTATTCGGCAAGAAAGAGCGCAAAAAAGAAATGCAAGGAGGGATTGGCGTCAATGGCCATTTATGGCGGGCAAGCCTCGATGCGCTTTCTTTTATACCATTGCAATCGGCTGACCCATTTGGCGGGGTGATTATTACCGATTGGTATGGCAATCCAGACATGAGCGATGAGCGATTCAAAATTATTGTTTATATTTTAGATAAACGGTTGCGCACAGATGGTTTGCGTGTATCTGTTTTTCGGCAAAAGCGAGACAATAAAATATGGGTTGATGCGCAAATTGCCCAACAAACCGCTCGTCAATTAGAAAATGCTATTCTTGCGCGGGCGCGCCGATTGCGGATTGCCGATATAGATTCAAACCAATAGATATTACATATTATGCCGCGCTATAATCCACAAGAAATTGAACCGCGTTGGCAAACAGCATGGGCAAAAGCGCAATCTTTCCTAGCACCCGATATTAGCCAAATTGCGCCCGCTGATAAACGCCGCAAATATTATGTGCTAGAAATGTTTCCCTATCCGTCAGGGCGCATTCATATGGGGCATGTGCGCAATTATGCAATAGGCGATGTGATTGCCCGCTTTCGCAAAGCACAGGGCTATCATGTTTTGCACCCTATGGGTTGGGACGCATTCGGCCTGCCTGCCGAAAATGCTGCCATCGAACAAAACACCCATCCACGCGATTGGACTTATGCGAATATCAAAACCATGCGCGAGCAACTACAATCTATTGGTTTGGCGATTGATTGGACGCGCGAATTTGCCACTTGTGACCCCAACTATTACAAGCATGAACAAGCCATGTTTTTAGATTTTTTAGAAGCAGGGCTTGTTGAGCGCAGGCAAAGCAAAGTTAATTGGGACCCTGTCGAACAAACTGTGCTTGCCAATGAACAAGTGATTGATGGGCGCGGGTGGCGTTCAGGCGCACTCATTGAACAACGCCAACTCACACAATGGTTTTTGAAAATTGCTGATTTCGCACAAGACCTGCTAGATGATTTAGACAGATTGCCGCGCTGGGCGGAAAAAGTGCGCGTGATGCAAAAAAATTGGATTGGCCGCTCACAAGGTATAAAATTGAACTTTGCACTCCACAATGTGCCAAGCGCATTAGAAAAAGAATTTAGCGAATTAGCTATTTATACGACCCGCCCCGATACGCTTTTTGGCGCAAGTTTTTGTGCCATCTCCCCCGACCATGCATTAGCCCAAGCACTTGCTGCAAAGGATTCGGCAATCGCCGATTTTTGTGCTGAAACGGCGCGGCGTGGCACAAGTGCGGCCGTTTTAGAGGCGGCAGAAAAGCGCGGTATTTTGACGGAACTAACAGCCACACACCCGCTCGATTCTAAAAACCATTTGCCCGTCTATATTGCCAATTTTGTCTTAATGGATTATGGCACAGGCGCGATATTTGGCTGTCCCGCGCACGACCCGCGCGACCTTGAATTCGCCCATAAATATAAATTGCCAATCCTGCCCGTCGTGCTACCCGAAGGAGAGACAAAAACACATTTCACCATAACCGATACCGCCTATACAGGAGCAGGGACACTTATCAATTCTAGTTTTTTGGATGGCATGACGCCCGAGCAAGCCTTTAATGTAATTGCCGAACAGGTTGAAAAAAATGGGCGCGGCCGCCGTATGACAAATTACCGCTTGCGCGATTGGGGTATTTCACGGCAACGTTATTGGGGCTGTCCGATTCCTATTGTGCATTGTGAGCATTGCGGGGCTGTGCCTGTCAAGCGGGCGGACTTGCCGA
>JAPPQG010000011.1 GCA_028816945.1 Alphaproteobacteria bacterium | reverse complement strand
CGGCAGGCTGATATGCAGTTTATCCAATTTTATGATAGGTTCTGTCATGTGCTATATGCTAGTGTCATCTATGATATGTTTAATCTATGCGCATTAACGAGTATGGAGTCTTCCATGTCTTATCTTAAACGTTTCATAGGCCTGCGACCAGTCGCAAAATATACGCTAGCCTATTGTTTTTGCCTCAGCCTGTTGTTTATTTTGCAAATAAATGCGGCACAAGCGCAACAAAATAACGCGCAAAATATAAAACTCGTTTTACTAGGCGATAGTTTGGTTGCCGGCTATGGCTTACCGCAAGCAGATAGTTTCGCCCAACAATTACAAACCGCCCTGATAACAGCCAATAGGCGGGTGCAAATTATCAATGCGGGCGTATCGGGCGATACATCAGCAGGGGGCGCGGCGCGCTTTGAGTGGTCTGTGCCTGACGAGGCAGATGCGATTATGATTGCTTTGGGCGGGAATGATTTATTGCGTGGCTTGCCGCCGGCAAATATGCAAGCCAATCTTGAATCGATTATCGTGCGTGCCAAAGCGCGCAAGCTTAAAATTTTACTTGTCGGCCAACGCGCACCCCCCAATATGGGGGCCGATTATATGCGCCGCTTTAACCAAGTTTTCCCCTCTCTTGCCGAAAAACACGAACTTATGCTTTATCCGTTTTTCTTACAGCATGTCGCAGGCATTCAAGCCCTCAACCAGCCCGACGGCATTCACCCCAATAAACAAGGGGTCGCTATTATGGTGGCACATATTTTGCCCTTTATTCTTACCTTATTGGATACGCATTAGAAGCATTTGTTATAGGCGCACCTATTAGACGCGCACATTAGACGCGCTTATTAGACGCGTTTATTATAGGCGCACCTATTCGACGCGCACATTAGCGAGTGCCTTAGGCACTATTGCTCTCTAAATGCAATGCTACTTGCTCTATCTAGCGGGGTGAGAATATAGCTCAACACGGTACGCTTTTTGCCAATAATATCAATGACTGTTGGCGTGCCGGGGACGACTTCAACATCTTGTGTGCTTTTGGAAAAGCGCGGATTAGGCACTTCGACCATTGTTGCATAATAGGGCGGGAAATTTTCCTCTTGTGTGGTGTTTTGCGCGATGCGTTGGACGCGGCCTTCTAATGTGCCATAACGCGATACATCATAAGTCGATAAAGAGACTTGTGCGACTTGCCCAACATAGACACTTGATACATCCTCTGCTAAAAGCCGCGCCCGAATTAGCACAGACTGCTCGTCTGGTACAATTTCCGCTAATAAAGTGCCTGCCTGCAAGACGGCACCGACTGTTTTTACATTGACGGCTGAGACTGTGCCACTTGTTGGCGAACGCACTTTGGCATAATTAACTTTGGCACGGAAAGCATCCTCACGGGCAACGGCTTGGTCGGCTTGGGTTTTTACTTCGGCTAATTGTGCCGCTGATTCAGCGCGAAAATTAGCAATAATCGCCTCATATTCATCGACAGCCTGATTATATTGCCCTTCCACATCGACCAAAGCTAGCCGTGCTTCATGGCCTGCTTCGACAAGTGGTTTGATAATTTCAATTCTATCCTCAAAATTCTCAATCCGTCTTTTAATCGCAATAAGGCGCGAATTTAAGGCTTTTTGGCGGCGCTTAAAGACGGCGCGCTCACTTTTAATTTCCTCAGGGGCATTTTTTTCAAGCCATTCGGGAAAATCAATTTCATCTAGCCCATCCGCTTCGGCTTCTAGCCGTGCCTTCATCGCAAATGAGGCAATACGGGTAATTTCATTATCATCAAAATTGGCTATCACATCATCATCTTCTAATTCAAAAAGCACTTCGCCTTTTTTGACATGGTCACCTAATTTTATTTGAATACTCACCAAAGAGCCGGGCAGACGGTTTTGCACTTGTTGCACAGAACTAGGCGGCACAACCGCCCCATCCGCACGCACCACTTCATCCAATTCAGTAAAAGTCGCCCATAAAACTAAAATGACAAAGAAAGTTGAAATATAAACAAAAACCTTATTGCCTGTAAGTCTAATATCATCATCATCAATATCAATCGGCTCATCCTGCATCATCATGGCCGCCATAAGCGGGTCGGGCGGGGGTGAGGTGAGTTTTTGATAAATCGTCCGCACTGCAATAAATTTTTGTTTGACTTGCGCCCAATAGGAAAGTGTTTTCGCCCATAGCCAAGCACCGATACGGGTTTGAATAAACCAAGCCCAAAAGCGGCGCACAAAATCGCCAAACCGACTTTGCCAAATCCACAAACTTATCCGCTTTGTATAAGTCCATAACGGCACAACAATAGGCATAATAAAGGGCGCGCTTTTTTGCCAAAGCCATAATAAATGGGGTTGGATAAACTCTTTTAAGAGTGTGAGTTTGCCTTTTGGCGGCGGCTCACCCTCTTGGCCTTCTTCTCCTAGTCCTGCTAGCCCCGCTTGGCCTGCTTGGCCTGCTTGTGCAGCTTCGCCCGCTTGTCCTGTCTGCCCTGCTTGCCCTGTCTGCCCCGCTTGGTCGCTATCGGTTTCTGACTCATTAACTGCGTCATCATCTGCTTCTGCATGCACAGGCACTTCAATTTCAACAGGCTGTTCGGGCTGTTTTGGTTTATCGTCACTTGGTTCATTCATAGGCTTTACTCACTATTGGGGTTGCTGCTGCTGTTGCTGGGCAGGGGCTTGTAGGCGTTGGAGAATTTCATCACGCGGGCCATTGGCAACAATCCGCCCGCCTTCCATAACAATAATACGGTCAGCCAATTGCAACATAGAGCCGCGGTGGGTCACAAATAAGCAGGTAACCCCTTTGGTTGCCGAATCTAATGTTTTAACAATCATTTGCTCTGTGCCTGTATCCATAGCTGCTGTTGGCTCATCTAATAGCAAAACAGAGGGTTTAGAAATAAGCGCACGGGCAATGGCTAATGATTGGCGCATGCCAGAGGATAATTCTCTGCCGCGTTCAGAAAGTCTAAAATCAAACCCCCCGGGCAGACTGCCAATAAAGCCTTCCGCGCCTGCTATTTTGACAGCATCAATCAATTCTGTATCGCTTGCTTCGGGATAGCCCATAAGCAAATTCTCACGAATTGTGCCTGAAAATAAAACAGGGTTTTGCAACACAACACCTATATTGCTACGCAAATCTTCAGGGCGCAAATGGCGTATATCGGCATTATCAATCATCACAGAACCCGTATCTGGTTCATGCAGGCCGGCTAATAATTTCAAAAGCGTTGTTTTGCCTGACCCAATACGCCCCAAAACAGCCACACGCTCACCTGCTTTGACACTAAAATTGATATCTTCCAAAGACGGGTCATTAAGCCCTTCATAAGTAAAGCGCACATGGCGGACATCTATATCGCCGTGTAATTGTTCGCGTTTGACTTGGTCGGCGCGGCTTTCCTCAATACTTTCGCCAGCTAAAATTTTATCAAGGTTTCGATAGGCGTTAATCGCATGATTCATGCGCCCCAATAATTGTGTGACCTGCCCCAAAGGTGCCAATGTGCGCCCTGATAGAATCACACAGGCAATTAACTGCCCCATTGTCAAATCACCTGAGGCAATTAAAAACACACCATAAACCACAATCCCAACTTGTGATAATTGTTGGCCTAATTGTGTAATATATTGCACGAGTTGGCTTGTTAGGCGTGTTTTGCGATTGGAAGCGCCTTGATTGACGACAGATTGTAGCCACCGCCGGCGCAACATAGAAAGCCCGCGCATGGTTTTTAAGGTTTCAAGGGCTGAAATCATTTCCACCATAACCGCTTGCTTGCTCTGTCCCTGCATCATGCCGGCAAGAGTTAAGCGGCGCATAATCGGCTGCATTAAAAAGCCTGACCCAATCACAATTGGCACAATCATAGCTGGCACAGCCGCCACCGGCCCGCCAATAATATAAAGCACAACCAAAAATAAAAGCACAAAAGGCAAATCCGCAAAAACAGCAAAACTAGCCGAGCCAATAACTTCTTTTAGAATATCAAATTCGCGCACCGTATTAGCTAACACGCCAGTTGCTTCTTTGTTTAAGGTCACATCACGGCGGGCAACGCGTTCAAATAAACGCTCCGAAATAACACGGTCAATTCTAGCACCTGCTGCATCGGTAAAAGAGCCGCGTACAACTTTCATAGCAAAATCAAAAGCCAAAACAATAAGCATAATAATTGTCAGCCCCCATAGGCTCTCAACAGCCTGATTGGGTATCACGCGGTCATAAATCGTCATAATATAAAGTGATGAGGCAAGGGCGAACAGATTTATCAAAACCGACGCGGCAATGACTTGCCCATAAATATGCCGACATGCAAGCACAGGCCCCCAAAACCAATGACCTGTAAATTCATTCGGTTTAGAGGCAGGAGGTGGCTTGGGCGGGTCAGTGGGTGGTTTATCCATATTGTCGCCACTTGCCATTTTCTCAGCTGGTCTTTTCTGTTCTAACATCCCGTATCCCCTAAATTAATATCAAGTGTGCGCGCCAACGCATCGGCACGCAATAATGTATCAAGGCGCACTGTTTCTGCTTGGAATTGCAACAAAATGAGAGAGCCGCTTGTTTGCGCTACACGCATTTGCAAACGCATAACAGATAAAGGGTCAGATTGGGTCTTGCCCTGCAAAGCCAATAGGCTTTCTAACTGTCCGTTTAATTCCTCAATTTGTGCTTTTCTTTCTTCTATTTGCTGTTTGAAATCTAATAATTGAGAGCGAATAAAATTGCTCTCAGCTTGGTGGTCGCGAATATGGGCGCGGCGGCCAGCGGCTAATTCTTGAAGCCTCGATTGCACTTCGCCTCGTTGCGCTTTATTCGCCCCGCCATCATAAAGCGGCATGGTAAATTCAACATTGCCGACAAGTTCATAAGTATGGCAATTACTATATCGATAACGCGGCGCAAAGAGTCCCGTGCGGCCAGAAATGGCGCGTCCCTCACTCCAATCAGGGTGCGTAAAACTAATCTCATCGCCACATTCATTGCCTTTTTCAATATCCCACGCGCGCCCAACCAACACACCATCTATTTTTGGCAGACGGGCAGATTGCAATCGGTCATATTCATAATTGGCGGCGCGCATCTCTAAATCAATAATGCGCCCCGATATGGTTTCTGTTGGCACAATAACTGCGGGCAAATCAGGGCGGGTCTCAATAAATTGATTGACCATATCCACAGCCAAAGCGGGGGTTATATCAAATTGTGCGCGTAATGTTTTTTCTGCTTGATCGCGCCGTCTTTTTGTTATGTCAATTTCGGCTTGCTGTTCTAAACGAATAATTTGTGCTTCGCGGATTTCGGCTAAACGCCCTGCGCCTGCTCGAAAACGCTCTTCAACGGATTCAACTATTTTTTCAATAGTTCGCTTTTTACTTTCTAAATATGTCAAAAGCGTATCTTGGGAAACATATTCTATTGCAATGCGTAAAATAAGGCCTGTTTGTTCATTAAGCAATAAATCGCGTTCAAGCAATGCCAAATTGCGGCGCACACGGGCAATGTTTATTGTATCGCTTGTATTGCCCCAATCATAAAGTTGTTGGCGCACAGAAACAGTTGCATTTAGGCCGCGTCCATCATATTCGGGGCTGTCTGTGCCGCCAAATTCATCGGCGCGTGTGGTGTGATTGATGAGTTTATCACCCCCCGATAGAGACACATTGACTTTGGGGAAATAGGCACTGCGCCCTAAGGCAATCGCAAAACTAGCCGTACAAACAGCGGCACGCGCTTGCACAAGTTTTGGATGGCCTGTCAATTTTTCAATAATTTGCGCACTCATAAGCGATAAAAGGGCTTCCCGCTCGACAGGCTTGGTTGGCTGGGGCAAAATATTTTCTGCCGGTTGGGTTTGGGTAAGAAAAGCATCATCTATGTTTTGTGTGTTCGATATATATTTATCGCGGCGCGTTTCATCTTTTTTGGAAATATCGGCAAGAGATTCAGGGCGTTTATTTGTTTGCTGGGCTTGGTTTTGTTGCGCGAATGCGGGCGCGCAAAACAAACCGACAAGCACAAAGCTTGTCAAAATAAGCATATATATACCCCGCATAAAGCGGGGGAATATGATTTTATCCATTCTGTTTAACGCAAACATTATTACTCCTTTAAGCGACCTGCTGTTCAACACAACATTTCA
>JAPPQG010000165.1 GCA_028816945.1 Alphaproteobacteria bacterium | reverse complement strand
GTTTTGTGAAGCTGTGGGGTGCTGTGCTTTGTGGTTGTTCTACTCTTTGGGGTGATAAAGTTATTTCTGGTGATGTTAGGTTTTTCAAAAATGCAATAACATCATCTTTATTAGGTGCAATGCCGCTTGCTTCTTGCGCCGTTTCCTCAATTAAACGATCCACTAATTCATCAGGCTCATCAACAGCTATTTTTTTCCATGCTTTTGGAATAGTTTTTTTTGCTGACTCTTTGTTTGTTTTATTTTCTAAATCTTTTCGAGCATTTTTTTCGGCCTTCTTTGATTTTACTTCTGCAAAAGCTAAATAACGTGATAGATATTCCATTACCTCATGAGGTGAGTCATACAAGTCCAATGAACGCACAAGCCGTTCATCATAATTACCTGTACCATAACAATAATAGACACGCCATTTGTGCCCGTCTGTGAGAATAGCAAGTGGTGTTCCTACATGGAAAGCATATTCAAAGAGTTGTGAATCTGCTTCTTTTAGATTACCAACAGCTTTGACTTCAATAATGACACGAGCTTTCTTATCAACGAGTAGTGCATAATCTACTACCCTCCTTTTTTCTACTTTTTTACCTTTTTCCGTAGCTTGCCATTTCAACTCATATTGTGGCTCAATTTGGGATGGGTTATTAATGTTCCAGCCAAGCTCTTTTAGAACAGGAAAAACAATTTGCTGTTCTACAGCCCTTTCGTTTTTGTAGTTATCTTGCTCCAGATTTTCTTTAATTTCTGAAAGTAATTCAATCATTATTCGCCCTCTCAAATCTTGTTATAATTCCCTATATTATCATTATATTGCAAAAAATTGCAATAAAAAGCAAAATTTAACAGGCAAAATCACAAGGGCTTTTAGCCGTTTTATTGCAGGCTATCGCAAAAGCGGTGGAGGCGGGTGCAGGCTTCTTGCAGGGCTTCGGTCGAGGTCGCATAGCTAATACGGAAAAAAGGCGAGAGGCCGAATGCCGCGCCATGCACAACGGCAACCCCTTCGGCTTCTAGCAAAGCTGTCACAAAGTCCTCGTCTGTTTGCAATGTTTTGCCGTCTGGCGTGGTTTTGCCCATCATAGCGGCGCAAGATGGATAAACATAAAACGCACCCTCAGGCTGGGTGCATTCAATCCCCTCTATCGCATTGAGTAAATCGACAACCAAATCGCGGCGCGCTTTGAAAATCTTATTATGCTCGGCAATAAAATCATGCGTGCCGTTTAAGGCCGCCACCGCCGCCCATTGGCTAATGGAACTAGGATTAGAGGTCGATTGCGATTGTAATTTGCGCATGGCATTTATCAATTCTATTGGCCCAGCACAATAGCCAATCCGCCACCCCGTCATCGCATAGGCTTTAGAGACGCCATTCATTGTTAATGTGCGCTCATAAAGTTGCGGCTCAATTTGCGCAGGCGTGGTGAAAACAAAATCATCATAAGTGAGGTGTTCATACATATCATCGCTTAACACCCAAACTTGCGGATGTTTGGCGAGTATATTGGTTAGTTTTTGCAATTCTGCCGCTTGATAGGCGGCGCCTGTCGGGTTGGAGGGCGAATTGAAAATAAACCATTTTGTTTTATCTGTAATGGCGGCTTCTAATTGCTCGGCTTGCAATTTGAAATTATCCTGTTGGCGGGTTTCAATACAGATAGGCGTGCCACCTGCAAGATTGACAATATCAACATAGCTCACCCAATAGGGTGCGGGGATAATCACCTCATCGCCCGGGTTTAGCGTTGCCATAAGGGCGTTATAGATAACAAATTTACCCCCCGTTGCGACAAGACATTGGGCGGGGTCATAGGCTAGTTCATTATCGCGTTTGAATTTGGCGCAAATGGCTTGCTTTAATTCGGCAATGCCGTCGACATTGGTATATTTTGTTGCCCCTTTGCTAATCGCCTCTATGGCGGCTTGTTTGATATGGGCGGGCGTGTCAAAATCAGGCTCACCTGCGCCTAGCCCAATGACATCGCGGCCTGTGGCAATCAAGGTGCGCGCCTTATCCGATACGGCCAAAGTAGCAGAGGGCTGAATGCGGGACAGGGATTGAGAGAGGAATCTATCGGTGCGTGCGACCATAGGGGGACCCATATATTTGATTATAATTTCATTAGCGATTTCATTCGCTGGGCTAACCTAGCGCAAAGCGGACAAACACGCAAGGCTCTAATCAACGCGCGCAACCAACCCGCTTGCCTGTGTTCTTAAAGCATGTCTCAATATAAGTTTCTGTTTTTACATAATAAAAAGAAATCTATCGGCCCTTGCACCATAGCCCTTACAATAACCAAAAGCCATTCATGGTGTAGCCAATAATGACATAATGGAGTGAAATATGTTACGACCCATTTCTCGATTTGAAAAAATGTTAGCGCATGCACGCCAACACTTACCCACCGCGCCAAATCCCGGCCCCTCACACCCCCCTGATAGCAAGGAAGCCGCACAGGAAAGATTAGCAATCGTGTTAGCGGCGGCAAGCATAGATGATTATTTTGCGCAAAAATTTATCAATCATGTATTGCCGTTTTTAGAAAAACAGCAAGACAAGGGCAAAGGCAAGAATGCCGCAACAGCGCGTGTGTGCGCACAGGGCGCTAAATTATCAGAACAAATTGATAGGCGTTGTCCCTATCTAGCCCCATTGACAAATAGTGCAGGGCGTGTGGAAAGACCTGCCGCGCAGGGTTTTATCGCATTGGATAGAATATTTGAGCCATGCGGTATTACCAATCTCAGCCAGCAAGCAATACAGGCGGCCGTTAAAACCGACCCCAAAATAGCCGCGATACGTTACCCGCTTGAAGGCTTGGCTATGTTTATGGAACGGCGTTATCAAATTATCCATGAAGGCGATTTCAATGCCCGCCATGAGATAAAGCCAATTAACCATAATTGGCTACTCAAACGACTTGACCTGATTGCCGCTTTTGTCAAACAGGCCGATTTGATTATCACAGCGCATTTGCCCGCCCGCCGCCGTTCATAATATAGGCTGATAGGGGGCTGTGATATAGGAATATTTGCCCGATTAGGGCGAAATTACTTGCATTATGGCTGTTTAATGCCTAAATAAGATATATGACTGAAGAAACGCATAATGCACAGAAAATAGGCGCGCCCGAAGACCGCGTGCTGATTTTTGATACAACTTTGCGCGATGGCGAGCAATCCCCCGGTGCCTCTATGACATTGGGGGAGAAATTGCGCGTGGCAGAGATGTTGGATTCTATGGGGGTAGATGTGATTGAGGCAGGCTTTCCCATTGCCTCTAATGGCGATTTTGAGGCCGTGTCGGAAGTCTCTAAATTGGTAAAAAGCGCCACAGTATGTGGCCTTGCCCGTGCTGGCGCAAAGGATATTGACCGCGCCGGGGCAGCCGTAAAACATGCAAAATCCCCGCGCATTCATACATTTATTTCCACAAGCCCCGTGCATATGAAGCATAAATTGCAAATGCAGCCCGAAGAAGTGCTAGAAGCGATTGCATTTAGTGTGCGCCACGCCCGCAAATATACGGATAATGTGGAATGGTCAGCCGAAGATGCAACCCGCACCGACCGTGACTTTTTGTGTAAATCTGTGGAAATTGCCATTAAGGCAGGCGCAAACACAATCAATATCCCCGATACGGTTGGCTATACATTGCCACAAGAATATGCAGAAATAATCACCATGTTGCGGGAGAAAGTGCCGAATATAGATAAGGTCATTTTATCCGCCCATTGTCATAATGATTTGGGGCTTGCGGTTGCCAATTCGCTTGCGGGTGTGGCGGTTGGCTTGCGGCAAGTGGAATGCACAATCAATGGCTTGGGGGAGCGCGCTGGCAATGCGGCTATGGAGGAAATTGTTATGGCTCTTAATGTGCGCCATGATTTAATGCCCCAATGGACGGGCATTGATACAACGTGCTTGTCGCGCGCCTCCAAACTCGTATCTGCCGTGACGGCTTTTCCTGTACAATATAATAAAGCGATTGTCGGGCAAAATGCCTTTGCCCATGAAAGCGGTATTCACCAAGACGGCATGTTAAAAGATAACCAGACTTATGAAATTATGTTGCCCGAATCTGTTGGCATTTCAAAATCGACATTGATTATGGGCAAACATTCAGGCCGCCATGCTTTCCGTGAGAAAATCCATGAAATGGGTTATCAATTAGCCGATAATGAATTGCAGGAAGCTTTTTTTCGTTTTAAGGAATTAGCGGATAAGAAAAAACATGTATTTGATGATGATATTATCGCATTGATTGATAGTGAAGTGGCGCGCGGCAATGAACATATTAAATTTGTCTCTTTGCAAGTTATTGCAGGCTCTAAAGGGCCGCAAGAGGCAAAATTGGAATTAGATATTGATGGCGAAGTGAAAGCCGTAAAAAGCACAGGCGATGGGCCAGTCGATGCAACCTTTAATGCGATTAAAGAATTATTTCCAACCCGCGCCCATTTGCAACTTTATCAAGTGCATGCTGTAACACAAGGCACAGACGCACAGGCAGAAGTAAGCGTGCGGTTAGAAGAAGACGGCAAAACTGTAACAGGGCGCGGCATAGATACAGATACAATGGTAGCGTCAGCGCGCGCTTATATTAGTGCATTGAATAAATTATTAGTCAAACGTTTGCGCCATGCGCCCGATGATATTGCGGCCCTGCAAATATAAAAGAAGCAAATATAAGAGAATATGAGTCTCAAATTTAGAGTTTAGAGGATAGTGATATGCTTGATGGATTATTTGGAATGTTTTCGGCCGATATGGCGATTGATCTCGGCACGGCAAATACGCTTGTCTATGTGAAAGGGCGGGGCATTGTGCTAAATGAGCCATCTGTGGTGGCGATATTTAACAATAATGGGCGCAACCAAGTGCTAGCCGTTGGCGATGAAGCCAAACTCATGCTTGGCCGCACGCCGGGTAATATTCAAGCCATTCGCCCTATGCGTGATGGTGTGATTGCAGATTTTGATGTTGCCGAAGAAATGATTAAACATTTTATTCGCAAAGTGCATAATCGGCGGACATTTGCCAATCCACAAGTGATTATTTGTGTGCCGTCTGGGGCAACGGCTGTCGAACGCCGTGCGATTCAAGAAAGCGCTTTGTCAGCTGGCGCGCGCCGTGTTTATCTTATTGAAGAACCAATGGCGGCGGCGATTGGTGCGGGTCTGCCTGTCACAGAGCCAACGGGTTCTATGATTGTCGATATTGGCGGGGGGACGACCGAAGTTGCGGTTTTATCACTTGGCGGCATTGTCTATTCTCGTTCTGTGCGTGTTGGGGGTGATAAAATGGATGAGGCGATTATTGCTTATATTCGCCGTCATCATAATTTGCTTTTGGGTGAGTCAAGTTCAGAGCGCATTAAAAAAGAGGTTGGCTCAGCGGCTGCCCTTGATGAGTCAAGCCAACGCAGTATTAAAATTAGAGGGCGGGATTTAATGAATGGTGTCCCGCGTGAGGTAAGCATTAGTCAAGGGGAGATTGCTGATAGTTTGGCTGAACCTGTGGGGGCGATTGTTGAAGCGGTTAAAGTCGCCCTAGAAGCGACCCCACCTGAACTTGCCGCTGATATTGTTGATAAGGGTATTATTTTGACAGGCGGTGGCGCTTTATTGAAAAATTTAGATAAGGTTTTGCGTGATGAAACGGGTTTGCCTGTTAGCATTGCTGATGAGGCTTTATCTTGTGTGGCACTTGGCACGGGGCGCGCCCTTGAACATATTAAAACTATGAAACATGTGTTGTCGTCTGTCTATTGAGCTTTTACTGTCTTTTAACCTTTTGGGTGAAATAAGTTGGCAACGCACGGCATTAAAAGAAGATTAGGCAGAAGCAGGCGATTTAGCAGGCGTAATACAAGCATTGTGTTTATTGTTTTAGCTCTGTCTTTATTATTATTTATGCGCACTGGCTCGAACCTTGTCACACAAATGCGCCAAATTGTCACCGATCTTTCCGTTCCCGTCATTTTTATTTTAACCCGACCTGTTGTCTTTGTGGAATTTTTTTTCCATGAAGCAAGCGATTATATTTCCTTAATTGGCACGAATGAAAAATTGCGCGGGGAGAATATACGTTTGCGCGGGCAACAAGATGAAATAGAATATCTCAAAACATTGATACGCGATTATGAAGCCCTTTTGCGCGTCCAACCGGC
>JAPPQG010000218.1 GCA_028816945.1 Alphaproteobacteria bacterium | reverse complement strand
GTTGCCAAAACCTAGATGACGGCACGGCTTTATTTGTGTAATGCCAAGCGAGCCACCGCTGCTCTTTAATTGGATATTGCACTGCCAGATGCGCTAAAATTTCAGGCACGCCATAAACATATATCAATCCATTTTTGGCAAGCAGACGGAAACATTCTGCAAGCCATGTTTTGCACCAGACCACATAATCCTCAATCGGTAAGTCGTCTTGATTTGTGCCGAAATTTTTGCCAATATTATAGGGCGGGTCGGCAATCACCACATCAAATTGCAAGTCAGCAGGCTGCCGCCGCAAAACCGCCAACACATCGCCGGTAATAATGCGCGAGCGAAAAACAGGCTTAACAGTTTGGGGTGCTTGTTTTTGAGGTTCTGCTATTTTTTTGATGTCTGCCATGTCTTGCCTTTTCTGCCATGTCTTGCCCTTTCTGCCCTTCACCACCCCTCATAGTCAAGGGGCGAATTATTTGTCAAGCATTTATTATTTGCCAAATCTTATTTAAGGGCAAAATAGCCCTATATTTAGGCATATTTGGCTGATTGGGGCTTGACGCCAATACAAAAACAGGTTACAACAGACCCGCTCTATCAAGCATAGCCTATCGGGCAAGTGCGTTTTGGGCAGAACCAGTAGCAACAGACTAGTAACAACAGACTAGTAGGAACAGACTAGTAACAACAGACATAAGCTAGATATAGGATATATTTCGTGGCAAATACTAAATCGGCAAAAAAAATGATACGCAAAATTGCCCGCCGTAGCCTCGTCAATAAGATAAGGCGTACGCGCATGCGCACCTCTATTCGCAAGCTTGAAAAGGCGATTGAATTAGGCGATAAAAAACAAGCGGCCGAAGCCCTGCAAATGGCACAATCGGACATTATGCGTAGTGCGCAAAAAGGCATATTGCATATGCGCGCCGCGGCGCGTAAAATCTCGCGTCTACATAAACGTTTTAATAAGTTAGCCTAATCTATCACTTGCCCTATTGGCCGCACATCGGCCCCTATATGGCTGGCCCCAATCTAGCCGATAGGCTCTTTAACATTCGATATTGGTTTTAACATATTGTCGCATAACATTATTTTAATCTATCGGTTCGCTTTTATAATGCTGTGCCGTCGGCCATTGTTTGGCAGATAGGCTAAATTATAATAAAATAAAAAAATCTCTTATTTTTATTTATATCTCTTGCATGGCTTTGCATATATTGCTAACTTTGCGGGGTCGAGGATAAATGTTTTCGCATTATCGCTCATCTCTCATTGGTCGCCCGCGTAGCGTATTTCAGGTTAGCCTATTATATGAGGGGCTTTGTCGTTATGACTTAAACTGTTGCGCCCATATGTGTTGTGACATGTATTTTGTAAATTCTGCGTCCCATTTCTAAATAAGTTCAGTACCGTATTTGTATAATCGTTAAATTATCCGTCGCGCCTTTCATTTGATTGCGCCCGCCGTTTAAGTGTCGTTTAAGCGTAACTAGAGTCGGCAAATTGTAATCGGCAAATAGTAGCAGACTGAGCGTCTAATTAACAAATGTCTAATCAGTGGAAAGCAAATTGGCATGAGACAGGGAATTGAAAAAATGGAGACGACAGGCAGGCATTTTGGTCGTTATTTTAGCCCCGATTCCGCTTTGCAATATCTCGGTTTTGCACGCTCCCACCCATTAAATGTTAAGCAAAATCAATTCCTTACACAAAGTGATAAAACACTCACCGAAATAGATAATATAACGCCTAAAAAGGCTTGGCATATTTTGCAGACACAGAGCGAATCTGTGCTTGTAGATGTACGCACACAGGCTGAATGGGCGTTGGTTGGTCTGCCTGACCTTGCTTCTATTGGCCGCCCATTAGTGAAAATTGAATGGCAAATTGCGCCGCAAATGCAACTTAACCCAAATTTTATTACAACACTTGAACAAACCGTCACAGATAAATCCGTGTCGGTTTTATTTTTATGTCGTTCGGGCGCGCGTTCAGCGGCCGCCGCACAGGCCGCAAAAATGGCCGGCTATAAACAGGCTTTTAATATCCAAAATGGATTTGAAGGGGAGCGTAATGCTGACGGCCAACGCGGACAGTTAAATGGCTGGAAGGTCGCGCAATTACCTTGGCGGCAAAATTAAATGAGACAGAGTTAAATGAGGTTTGCCAATGAATTAGCTGATAATGAAACTGAATTAAAGATGGATTGATATTCGTCAAAATGACAATCACATAAACCTGCTATCCATAGAACATGCATATGCATGGAGATGATATGGGCATGATATTAGAATAATATCGGGACAATATAATGAGACATAATATATAGAAGGGTATTTAATGAATGGTACAAGAAAATAAAAATAAGCAAATGGATGCAATGGCAAAAACCGCGCCAAGCCAAAACCAAAAACAGTTTGGCAGTGCGGCAAGTGCAGATTCGCAAACCAATTTATGCATGCAAGAATGGCAACGCGTGCGCTCTCGTTTGCGGGCCGAACTTGGTGAGGCGACTTTTAATAGTTGGTTCCAATCCCTCACAGCCACTAAACCCAATAATAAACGGGTCATTTTACATGCGCCAACCCCCTTTATTGGCAGTTGGATTGAGACCCATTATTTGCCACGCATCCTAAACCATTGGAAATCTGAGAATAAAATTGTTAAACGCATTGAAATTATGGCGCGCGACCATATGCCGCAAACAGAGCCTGCCCCTATTGTGCGCCCGCAACCTGTCTATCGGCCACGCTCTAAACCCGTTTTTGAAACACATAGCCGTGATGATATTGGCGCCCCCCTTAACCCACATTATACATTTGATAATTTTATTACCGGTAAATCCAATGAATTAGCCCATGCGGCGGCTAGGCGTGTGGCGGAAGTTGGCGAAGTCGTCTTTAACCCGCTTTTCCTCTATGGCGGGGTTGGCTTGGGTAAAACGCATTTAATGCATGCGATTGCTTGGGAGATTCGCCGCTCAACTCCTGATAGGCGCGTGCTTTATGTCTCGGCTGAAAAATTTATGTATCATTTTGTCCGTGCCGTGCGCTTCAAAGACACAATGACTTTTAAGCAGCAATTCCGTGAAGTAGATGTGTTAATGGTCGATGATATTCAATTTATTGCTGGTAAGGAATCAACACAGGAGGAATTTTTCCATACATTCAATACATTATTTGATAAAAATCATCAGGTTATTATTTCTGCCGACCGCTCACCGTCCGACCTTGAAGATATAGGTGACCGCATTTGTTCGCGGCTTGGCTGTGGCTTGGTTGCCGATATTCACCCCACTGATTATGAATTGCGGCTAGGCATTTTACAATCGAAAGCGGATAATTTATTACGCAATAATAAGGAAATTGCTGTAACAGAAGATGTATTGGAGTTTCTTGCCCGCCGCATTAGTTCTAATGTGCGTGATTTAGAAGGGGCTTTGCGGCGCATTATTGCTTCGGCCTCATTTAATAGCAAATTGATAACGATTGAAATGGCTAAGAGTGAATTGCGGGATTTGCTTCGCACTTCGGCAAAACAGGTGACGGTTGAGGAAATTCAACGCATTGTGGCAGATTATTATAATCTGCGTATGAGTGAAATGTTGTCGACCCGCCGTGCGCAAATCATTGCCCGCCCACGCCAAATTGCCATGTATCTTTGCAAACAATTAACAATGCTATCTCTGCCTGAAATTGGCAGAAAATTTGGCGGGCGCGACCATACGACAGTCATTCATGCCGTCAATCGGATACAAGAATTATGTCAAACGGATGCGACCATTAATGAGGATGTAGCCTCTTTGCGCCGCCGTCTTGAAGCTTAATGAGGCTTTGAAACTATTGGATTTTAGGGCTTAATTGGGTTTGTGGCTTGGCTAGACAATATGGCTAATTTGGCAGATTTGCGGCTATTAGGGGTTAGAATTGGCAAAAACGGAGAATTTATCATTTAAGGCAGGTGAGCGAGCAATCATTTATTTATACCTATCAAAAATAAGCCGATAAGATATTAAATGCCAATAAGGCACATTAAATGCCTATGAGACATTAAATGTCTGAGACATTAAATGTCTATACGACATTTTGAATATGTATTTTCTTTCTTTAATGTTATATAAATGGGTAGATTCGGTTTTGAATCTAGCAAGAATTTAGGTTAGAATGGTTATCATAAAAGCCCTATTTAACATGCGTGATGTAGATAGTGATTAACATAAATGAATGATTCATATAAATAAATGACTATTAGAGATTAAGCCCAGATAGAGCAGAACAGCTAGAGAATAGAAGAGCCCAGAGAGCAGAAAAACTAGAGAGCAGAAGAGCCAAAGAGCAGAAGAACTAGAGAGCAGAAGAGCCAAACAGTAGAAGAGCCAAAGAACAGAAGAGAGAGCGAAAATGAAAATAACGATTGAACGCGGTGCCTTACTCAAAGCACTTAATCATGTGCAAAGCGTTGTTGAGCGCCGTAATACAATACAGGTTTTGTCAAATGTCATGCTTAAAGCAGAAAATGACACATTAGCCTTAACGGCAACCGATTTAGAGATTGAAATGCGGGAAAAACTTGCCGCTGAAATTAGCGAAGCAGGTTCTATCACCGCGCCCGCCCATATATTATATGATATTGTACGCAAATTACCAGAAGGCGCACAAGTGACACTTTCACTAGATGAGACAGAAAGTCGCTTGCAATTAATTTCTGGTAAATCCTCTTTTACATTGCAAAGCCTGCCTGCGAGTGATTTTCCCGATATAGAAATTGGCGATATGTCGCATAGTTTTACTTTGCCTGCTGATGATTTGCGCCGCTTAATTGAAAAATCGCGCTTTGCCATTTCAGGCGATGAGACGCGCTATTATCTCAATGGCATTTATTTGCATGCGGTAGAAGATGAGGGCAAGTCTTTATTGCGTGCCGTTGCAACTGACGGCCACCGTTTAGCCCTTGTGGAAATGCCACAACCAAAAGGGGCAGACGCTATGCCGTCTATTATTGTGCCACGCAAAACAGTCAATGAAGTCCATAAATTATTGGAAGAAACAGAGGGCGAAGTTGCGATTCAAGTTTCAGAGACAAAAATCAATTTTGCTTTTGCCCATATTGTGCTGACATCTAAATTGATTGACGGCAAATTCCCCGATTATAATAGGGTTATCCCAACGAAAAATGATAAAACGCTGACTGTGGATGCCAAAGCTTTCGGGCAAACTGTGGATAGGGTGGCGGCTGTTGCGAGTGAAAAATCACGGGCGGTGAAATTAGGTCTGCAAGCAGATTCTCTCACTTTTACTGTATCCAATCCGGAAAGTGGCAGCGGGCATGATGAATTAAGTGCCGCTTATGCGTCAGAGCCGATGGAAATTGGCTTTAATGCGAGCTATTTGCTTGATATTACAGCACAATTTGATAGTGATAATGCGGTTTTTGAACTTGCTGATTCTAGTGCGCCGACCATTATTCGCGATGAGAAAGACAATACGGCACTTTATGTGCTTATGCCGATGCGCGTTTAAGGTCGCTGTTTTTGGCTGACTCTGCACAAAATGTGACTCAGGCGGCCGCCCCGCTTTATGCGACACCGCATGTGGTGCGATTACAGCTCACAGATTTTCGCTCCTATGAATCTTTGCACTTAAATTGTGACCTTGCGCCTGTTGCATTAAGTGGTGAAAATGGCGCGGGCAAGACGAATATATTAGAATCTATATCTATGCTTGGCCCGGGGCGCGGCTTACGGCGCGCCCATTTTGACGATCTTGCCCGCAAAAATGGCAAGGGCGGTTGGGCGGTGGCGGCCTATATTGATATGCCGCCCAATATGCCCGCCAAAGTGCCAGTAAGTGCCAATGAAAATGCCAATCTCAATCCTAATACAAGCACAGATACACCTGCACTTGTAAGTGATTTAACAGACGACACAATCCATATAGGCGTTGGTATGGATGCTAGTATGGATAAACGCCGCTTGCGTATCAATCATGCGCCGGCCAAAGGCTTTAACCAATTAACCCAATATGTGCCGCAACTTTGGCTCACCCCTCCTATGGATAGATTATTTGTCGATAATGCAAGCCAAAGGCGGCAATTTTTTGACCGTTTCACACAAGCCCTGATTATCGGCCACCGCAAAAATTGCACTAAATATGAAAAAGCCATGCGGGAGCGCAACCGCCT
This sequence comes from Alphaproteobacteria bacterium, assembly GCA_028816945.1. GTDB lineage: Bacteria > Pseudomonadota > Alphaproteobacteria > RS24 > RS24 > JAPPQG01. The sequence continues at coordinate 5 of JAPPQG010000218.1, read as the reverse complement.
CTTAC
>JAPPQG010000080.1 GCA_028816945.1 Alphaproteobacteria bacterium | reverse complement strand
GTCCAGCATCTGGTCTTATCACACATGGTGATCAAGATAAAATTGCTCTGCGTGACAACATTATGGAAATGGTCGGGCATTTGCAAATGCAAGAAGATATTGACATTAGATATAAAAATATCGCTGGGGCGAATCATTTTTATGATAATCATATCGATAAATTAGATGCACTTGTTAATGCCTATTTGGACGAGCGATTTAGCGAAGCCGAATAATGGCGCGCCCCTAAATATAATTATTTATTTGCTAAAAAATATCCCGCCTGTTGTTGGCGCGGTGCAGCCTGTGATTGTCGGCATAGTCAAAGGCAAGCCCAAATGGGCGCGCACAGCAAGCCATGCAAAAGCCTGCGCTTCTAATTCATCACCCGGCCAGCCTGCTTGTTCAGCCGTCACAAGATTTTCGCCTAATGACAGATTCAAATGAGTTGCTAATGCCTGCATAAGCGTTTGATTATGTCTCCCGCCACCGCAAACAACCCACAGGGCGGGCGGTTCAGGGAAATGTGGCACGGCTTGCGCCACCGCACAGGCGGTAAAATCTGTTAGCGTGGCTGCCCCATCGGCAACTGACATGACAGGCGATAGGGCAGGCTTGGCATGCATTAAATCAAGCGTAAAATCAAAACGGTCAAGCGATTTTGGCGGCGGCAAGGCAAAATAGTCATTGTCTAATAATTGGGCGAGTCTCTCATTGTCGATTGTGCCTTTTGCGGCTAGCGCGCCATTATGATCGTAATCTGCCTTTGTATGTTGGCGCACCCAATCATCAATGAGTGCATTGGCGGGGCCTGTATCAAAGCCTAATAGTTTTTTGTCCCGCCCGATAAAAGTGACATTGCCAACCCCGCCTAGATTAAGCACAGCCAATGGATAGGGGATTGATTTTGCATTTTGCGCGGCGAATTTTTCGCCAAGCGCAGCATGATAAAGCGGCGTTAAGGGCGCACCCTGCCCGCCCGCTTTCATATCGGCTGAACGAAAATCTGCCACAACATCAATGCCTGTTTGTTTGGCAAGCCGCGCGCCATCGCCAATTTGCACTGTGCGGGCGCAAGCCGGCGCATGTAAAATCGTTTGTCCATGCAAGCCTAGCAAATCAATATCGCCTGCTGTCATGTTTTGCGCGGCTAAAAAAGCCTGCACTGTTTCTATATGGCGTTCTGTCACCAAGCCATGCGCATGGGCAATGTTTTTAGGCATGGGTTGATTAGGCGACCAATCGGGCGCGGCCGCTAATGCCGCCCGCAAAATCTCTTTATCTGCTGTTTGATAGGCATAGGTGGCACTTGCGCCAAACGCTATACGGGCTTCCCCATTGGTCGTCAAAAGGGCAATATCTATCCCATCTAACGAAGTGCCACTCATAAGCCCAATGGCAACAAAATCCTTACTCATAACATTTGCCCCTATATCTTTATTAAGCCATAATATATGCTATTGACCTGAACCTTATCTTATTTTACGCCTACTAATCATGGCAGATTTTGAATCAGATTTCCTCTCTCTTATGGCCGCACGCGGCTATATTCAGCAATGCACGGATGCAACAGGTCTCGATAGGCAAGCCAAAAAGGGCATAATCACCGCCTATATTGGCTATGACTGCACGGCGCCTAGCCTGCATGTTGGCAATTTAATTTCCATTATGATGTTGCGCAAATTGCAACAAAGCGGCCACCGCCCGATTATTGTTATTGGCGGTGGCACAACAAAAATTGGCGACCCGTCTGGACGGGATGAAACCCGCCAATTACTCACCGAAGCACAGATTGCGCAAAATAAACAAACAATTCAAACCATTTTTGAGCGGTTTTTGACATTCGGCAAACAGCCAACAAGTGCCATTATGATTGACAATAATGAATGGCTTGCGGGCTTAAATTATATTGATTTTCTGCGCGATTATGGGCGGCATTTTTCTATCAACCGCATGTTGAGTTTTGATTCGGTCAAATTGCGCCTTGAACGAGAGCAACCGCTTACTTTCCTCGAATTTAATTATATGATTTTGCAGGCTTATGATTTTTTAGAACTCAATCGCCGTTATAATTGCATTTTGCAAATGGGCGGGTCGGACCAATGGGGCAATATTGTCAATGGGATTGAGTTGGCGCGGCGTATCGGGGCGACCGCGCAACAAGCGCCGCCACCCCTTTATGGGCTAACAACGGCTTTATTGACAACCGCTTCTGGTGCAAAAATGGGGAAAACCGCACAAGGTGCTGTCTGGCTGAATGAAGCCATGTTGTCTGTGTGGGATTATTGGCAATTTTGGCGCAATACAGAAGATAATGATGTTGGGCGCTTTTTGCGTCTCTTTACCGAATTGCCCTTGTCTGAAATTGCCCGCTTGGAAACCCTAGAAGGGGCGGAACGCAATGAAGCAAAAAAAATACTTGCGACCGAAGCCACCGCCCTCGCACACGGACGCACAGCAGCAGAAAAAGCCGCCAAAACAGCACAAGATACATTTGAAACAGGCACAGCAAGTGCCGATTTGCCGACTGTCCCCATTCCCCCCGAACAATTTGCCAATGGGCTTGGCGTGTTAGAAGCCTTTGTCCTTGCTGGCCTAGCCGCATCAAATAGGGAGGCACGGCGCATGGTCGAAGGGCGCGGCGCAAAGGTGAATGACAAAATAATTACCGATAGTAAATTGCAACTCACCCAAGCGCATGTCACAGAAAATGGCACAATTAAATTATCAGCAGGCAAAAAACGCCATATCCTGCTTAAACCTTAACCACCAACCGCACGCAACAAGCGGGCGGGCAGCTAACATAGTATGAGAAACAACATGGCTATTAACTATGCTATGGCTATGGCTATGGCTATGGCTATTACTATTACTATTATTGCCTATTGCACGCGGCTATCCCCGAATGACCGCACATTTTTAGGCATTTTCGGGCCGAAGAGGCGCAATTTGAAAATGTTGCGCAAAAAGCCCGGCGTAAATAATGAGAGCGGATTAACTTTTACTTCAGGGTCGTCAAGCGCGCCCTCTACATTATAAGACAGGCCAAGCAGCCCGCCGCCCCTGCCACCAGAAAAGAGCGACCCAATTAGCGGTATCTTGCCAAGAAAAGAATTGATACCATAAGCAGGCACAAGCGTACCATCCATATAAATATGGTCGGCGCGGCGGTCAATAATCCCCTCTAATGTCAAGCCAACCGCCGGGCCATTGATACGCATATCCTCAATTTCAAATAATTGCTCGTTAAAACGATAGCGAATCTCAGCTTGGCGGAAAGCAATCCCCTCCCCCGTTAATGTATCGGCTATGCCTGTGAGTGAGCCAAGCGATAAAATTTTTGCCAAAGTCGGCACATCGCGCACATTAAAATCGGCAACATAAAGCCGCCCATTACCTGTCACCTGTGCGCCATCCTCAATTTCACCAAGCAGCAATAGCCGCCCCCCTTTCATACCTGCAATCCTATCAATACCCTTGAAAAAATGTTCCGCAATCGGCACATTTAGGGATAAATAACGCGTTTTTGCGTTTTCACGCACGAGTTGAAAATCGAACGGGCTTTCATCGGCAAATTCTGCATTCACAAAGACTCTCTCAAAATGCGCATCGCGGCGGATGAGTTCGCCTTTCAGCCCGTTCAAGATAATGCCATTATTGGCGGCCGCACGGTCAATGGCAATTTTAATATCGATATTTTCACCAAGCATATTGGTTAGGCTAAATGCGTTGTCGCGTTTTTCTTTGTCAGTTTCAGCTGGGGGCGGTTTTTTGACCCCTTTTTCGCCTTTTTCACTTTTTTCGACCTCGACGGCGCCAAATTCTTGGCTTTTCAGCATGCGGGATATATCAAACTGCTTGCCTATAATGCGCAACTGTCTTGCACCATTATTTTGTGTTAAATGAATCTCTGCATCATAAGCATTGGGAATTTGCAAAGGCGCAATATGCAGGGCTGTTAATAATTGATTATCGAATTCTAATGCGGCTTTAATATTTACATTCTCATTTTCAATCGCCATATCAAAGGCAACGAGTTGATTTTTATTTATAAAGCGCAAATCCAATTCTACACTAGCCGCTTCGCCAACGGGCTTATCATAAGCAATGGGACTCATATTAACTTGCGCTTGCGTTAAATCCGCCCGCAAGGATAAAAGGTCAAACGCCTCCAATTTCCCCCGCAACTCAACACGCGTTGGCACGGGACCGCGAATATGGCGAGACGGCCAATTTAGACTTAAATTAGCAAATTGCTTTTCATCTAGCACAGCATCAAGGCTTATAATGGTGCGTGGCGATTGTGTTGGGGAGAAATATTCAAGCCAATCTATTTTGAATGGCACATTATTTAGGCGAATTTCCCCCTCGGCATGAAATTGTTCACGGTTCAGCTTAAAGTCAATTTGCTTGCCGTCAATTTTGTAATTTTTGAACTTGTCGCGCAAAGCAAAATCAATAAATTGCGCATCCACATCTACTCTAATGCGATTATAAAAAACCTGTTTAGGCAGGCGGCGGGTGAGCGGTACGGATATTTGCAAATTGCCGTTTGCATAGCCGTCTATAATATCTGAGTCTAATTTGAATCTTTGCAATAAATTGAGGTCGGGCAAATCAAGCATTTGTAAAAAAGCCGATATGCGCCCTTCCAACGCTATCTCAATTTGTCCGTCATTGCCGCGAATATGGAAATCGGGCGCCGAAAATTTGCCGTCTTTAATGGAAATAATACTATTATCGGGGGCTATCACTTCGCCGCGTTTAATATAGGCATCAAATCTGTTACCCGCGAGGACAAGTTGCACGGTCACATTACGGGCGGGGGGCAAGTCTTTATAATAATGTATTTCAGCATTTTCTGCCTCAATGACAAAATCGAGAGCCTGACTAGGCAAAGCAATTCCCTTTTTAAGGTCACGCAAAGCCGCAATACTGGTTTGCATGTTTAATGTACCAACAGACATAAGCCCGCCGTGAATGTTTTTATTAAACCAATCATGCACACCGCGGGCAATGGTTGAAGGCCAAAGTTTTTTCAGCCCATCAGCGGGGAGATTTTTAACTTCGCCAGACAATATGATTGGCAGAGTCGGGTCATTATAAGTAATTTCACTGCCAAAACTAAATAAGCCACCACCGCTTGTAAATTCAACACGGGTTAAATCAAGCCTTTCCTCTATCAGGTCAATTTCAAAGCCAAGTTCGAGATTATCAGGGTTAAACACATCGCCCGTTTTAGAAAGGGCAAGATTCATTTCTTCGGCCGAAAGGCGGCCATCCATCAATATAAGCTGGTTTTGGGCGTTTAAGTCAAAATCGACACTGCCCTGCAATTTGCCTTTGTGTGGCCCAATATGAAAATCAATCGTCTCAACAGCCGCATTATTAGAGACAAAATCGACTTTGGCTTGCATTTTAGCCGTGCGCACAGCTAAAACCTCATCGCCAATTTGTATTGTGCCTTTGGATAATTGAAAGTCTGTTGCCCCAGCGATAAACGCCCCTTCGGCATTTGTGAAAAAGGCAATCGCCCCATTCACAGGCACATCGGCCTGTGCCAAAAAGGGCAGATTAGGCAAGAAAAGCCCCAAAGTTGAAAGGCGGATATTATTGACACGCAATAAAGCCTCACCCGATTCAGCAAAAGGTTGGCTTAATGTAAATTCTAGCACGCTACGCTCACGCCCACTATGTAATTCAAAGTGGAGGTTGGCATTGATTTTGTCATTCAGCCTATCAAATAAAATATAAGAGCCTGCCGAGTGCCATATTTTATCGTCCTTATCATTATAATCGCGAAAGGCTAATGTTACATTCGGCAATTTGATTGTTTGTAAATAGTCCAAATAATCGCGCCCCCTGCCGATGAAATGTGTTTGTGCTAAGCGGTTTTGCAATGCAGAAAAAGCGGCGGCGGGGTCAAATTCATTCGCTGTTTCTACTTTATCTTCTGTTTGAATAGCAATCTGTCCTGTGCGTTGTATATTTTCAGCTAAAAAAATGGCTGTGACATTTTCTGCTTCTAATGTATGCGGGGCAAAAATAAATTTATCTAAAACAGCTTCGGGGCTAGCACTAATAGAAAAATTTTCAATAAGCAAATGCGTTTCATTATTTTTTTCAATAGATAATTTTGTGCCAGATAAAACAAGCCCGCCCCGTTTTGCATCAAACGCCAAGAGAGGCTCATCTAATGCAACTGCATCAGCTACACACACGCGTT